>CAQBGY010000168.1 GCA_948759685.1 uncultured Eubacterium sp. | reverse complement strand
AAATATGTATCCTTTTCCCTTGTTTTTGCCCTTATGGGTAGGTTACAAGGGAAAGTTTTTCTTATTCAGTTTTAATTCATTCCCACAACCTTATCCAAGAGTTTTGCGGAATCCCGCTTCGCCTCCCTTGTGGCGTGTGCATAGACATTTATGGTAGTGCTTACGTCCGAATGCCCTAAAAGCTCCTGCACGTCTTTTGGCTGCGCCCCGTTTGATAACAGGTTTGTTGTGTAAGTATGTCTTAATGTGTGGAAGTGGAAACCCTCTAACTCCGGTACTTTCCTTGCCGCTGTCCGGCAGGCTGTTTCTACGGTGGCTGGAAGTTCCAGACAGCCATCTTCCCTCAGACATACAAAGGAGATTTCCGTATAATCCTCCGGCACATCCTCTGCCATTCCCAAGTTGTAATACTCATAATGTACCCGATTTTTCTCTGTAACTTCCCTGTAGAAATTCCTGTGGTAGAGTCCGCCATACTGCATACGGTTTTTAAGCTGCTGTTTCCTTGCTTTCTTCAGGATGTCAGCGAGGGCGTTCCCAAAATCAACGATCCGCACTTTCTTCCTTTTTATCGAGCCGATTTCGTGCTTATGGGTAGCGCCATTGTAGCGGACGCTTCTGCGGACTGTCAGGCATTGTTCCTCAAAGTTGATATCCTGCCAAGTCAGTCCTGCCACTTCCCCAAGCCTGAGACCTGTGAAATAGGCTATCTGTACAGGTAGGATTGCGTCTTTGCTCCGCTTGCCAAGCTGTGCAATCAGCTTTTGGTACTGCTCAAATGACAGTGGATTGACTTTGCCATTGTCGGTGTCCGTTTCTTCCGCAAACAAGTCCATATCGTCCTTTTTATGCCTCATGACTACATACTGCATGGGATTGAACGTAATGTACTGTTTCGGGAACACCGCAAAGCGGAATGACTGTTGTAATACTGCGGAAAATGACTTTACGTAGTCTTTGGAATATCCTTTGGAAACAAAATCTTCAATCGTGCCTCCAAAAGACATGATATCCATGAACTGCTGCAAATGCCCCGAAGTAACCGTTTTTAGCTTTCGTCTGCTTACAGGGTGCTGTTTAATGCGGTTGATCGCCTGAAGATAAGTACCGACAGTTCCATTGCTCAATGTTCCTGTCTTTAATTCTTCCTCTGCCCATGTGTCAAGCAACTGTCCAAGGGTGATATTGTCCGCCTTTGCAATGAATTTCTTGCTTTCGTAATCTTCCATTGCCTGCCTTAACAGCTTTTCCGTTTCGCTTTTGCTTTCTGTTCCTGCATATTCTTTCTGTACCAGATTTCCACTTGCGTCCTCCACATAGAAGCGGTAGTACCATTTTTTTCCTTTCTTCCGAACTGATCCTTTTGCCATAATCGTTTCTCCTTTCGATAAACGCAACCTTTATTGCGTATGGCAATCGGAACTGATGAAATGCTTTCTGCGTGTAAGTATATCATAACTCCGGCTGCCAAGCTATACCGATTCGGATTCTTCCCCCGATACCATAGAAAGAAGATTTGCAAGCCTTATGGTGGCTGTTTCGGGATTTTTGGAATAGAGCCTCACAATATCGCCCATATCGTTAAACATATTTACGGTGTGGGTGATTTCCCTGAGAAACATAATCTCGTTATATTCCTTATTCGATTCAAACCCCATTGTCTGAGCGAGTGCGGCATTTTCCGCATTGTCCTTGAAATTCTTGCAGGCAAACTGAAAAGAATCCACGAACAATTCATATTCCTTCAACATCAGCAGCAGTAAATCTTTGGAAAAATCCGCCTCATCAGGCTTCATATCATAGGGGAGTTTGTTTACGATGGAATTCATCACATCACGAATAAATAATTCCCTATTATCCGTAATGTCCGTTTGGTATTCCTCCGTTTCCCCTTTCAGCCACTTCACAGACACATGGAGTGCTTCTGAAAGACCTTCCAAGACCAGCTTCTTTGTGTTGTCGATTGTTCCCGCCTCATAACGCACGATTGTGGAAGTGGCTACCCCCATCTTCTCTGCGACATAAGGCTGGTTTAATCCCAACTCAACCCTCCGCTGTTTTGCCCTGCTACCGATCAGCTTGCGTAACTCTTTATCTTTCATACTGATACGCCTCCTTTTTCGGTATGGACAAAGTATAGCATAGAAAAAGCAATAATGCAATATGCAACTTAAAAATGATTTTTGAATTGGCATAATGCTTGACAAGAGATTATAAAAGCGTTATAGTAAGCGTACTATCGAAATTGCATTATGCAATTAAAAGGGAGGTGAGTTAATGACCAAAACGAAAACTGCACTATCCATTGAAGAAGCTGCCGATTATACGGGTATCGGGAGGAATACCCTGCGAAACCTTGTAGAGTGGGGAAAACTACCCGTCCTCAAAGTCGGGAGAAAGGTACTTATCAAAATTGATATACTGGAGAAGTTCATGGAAGTGAACGAGGGGAAGAACCTGCGGGATAAGAATGATGTAAAGTCTGTTACAAGAAAATCAGCAGTATAAAAGGCGGCTTCTAAGGAAACCGCCCAATGGTATGTATCAGACCGAAGCCATGATATACCTACACGCAAATAAATTATATCATGTGCTTCCTTTTGGTACAAGCGGAAATTTGGGGAAAGCGGAAAAAGTGAGTTGAAAAAATAAGTTAATTTTGGAACAGCCAACTGAAAAAATCAACTTGTTTTGGTATATTCAGTTAAAAAATTCAACAGATGTTTCGGGCGTCATTTTCAATGTGATGTAAGATTGCTGCAAAAATTTAACTGACATTTTAGATATTACTTTTTTGCTATCAAGGTTGCACTTTTTACTATCATAAGTGGCAGCACTTTTTGCTATCACAATGATGGCATTCTAAGGCAGATGACAGCATTTTTTGCTATCATGGCGGCTGATTTTACCGGCATAATCCGAACAGTTTCAAGAGAATATTACCTTCTCTTAAAGCCCTCGGCGTTTGAGAGCGAAATACACCCATTGCACAAACTTCGTTTATGCAATGGGGATTTCGCCCTTGCAGGGAGCAAATTCACGCAAGCGTGAATTACAAATGCTGCTGCATTTGTGAGAACCGCCGCCCTCTCCGCTTTCGCGCATCCGCTACTGCCATTTGCAGGAGGGAGGACAAAGCACAATACAAAGGCAATCATTTATCCGCATGAGCAAGCTGCTTGATGTCAGGGGCAGAATCACTTATATATCCAACCATGCAAAACAGGAAAACCTGTATGCAGTCTATGAAACGACAGACCGCTATTATTGGACGGAGCTTGCAAGATTCAATCAGCAGGAATTTCAAAAAAGCGGCACAGAGGGGGAATGTATCGAGGCGAGGGAATTTATCATTGCCCTGCCGGAATCTTTCCCGAATCTCTATGAGCCAGACAAACTTTTACAGTTGTTCACAGACCGCTTTAAGGAAAAGTACGGTGTGGAGTGCGTATCGGCTCTGCACCATAACAAACGAAAAACAAACTACCATATCCACCTTATTTTTTCAGAGAGGGAGAGATTGCCTGAACCCATAGAAAAGACTGCAACAAGGAATATGTTCTATGATGAGCAGGGAAAACATGTCCGCACCAAAAAAGAGATACTTGACGAAAACGGAAATGTCCGCAAAGGCTGTAAGATTGTGAAAAAAGGTGAGATATATGAGCGGAATCTTTTTACCGCCAAGAATAAGCTGTTCAAGCAGGACGAGTTTGTGGACGAGGTAAAGCATTTTTATACAGACCTTATCAATACTTTGGTAAAGAACGACAAAGAGAAACTGCACGTTTTTAACGAAAACGGTCTGTATCTTGCCACTAAGAAGATAGGGAAAAATAATCCGAAAGCGGAACAGATACAGACGGACAACGAATACTGTATGCGTTGGAATCGTGAAGTTGACAGGGCGATTGTAAGCGGCGTGGCAGAAACAGAGATACAACAGATAAAAAAAGAGTACATCTCTGACCGCATCAAAGAATCTATTGATTTATTCGGCAGTCAGCCGGAACGGTTTGGAACAATCCTCATGAGTGCAGTTGCAGTATTGGCAATGCTGATTTCAAAGGTGCTGCAAAAAGCAAGGGAACTGTCTGCAAAACTCTTTGATACAGAGCAGATACAACCGCAGATGCCTGTGCAAGAACCTGTCCGCCAACCATCCGAAAAGGAAGCACAGACCAAACCGAAGATACCGCCCAAACCTATTATGTCTGCCGAAGCAACCGCCTATCCAAAGCTGTTTAAGATTTACAAGGAACTGAAACGACAGAATAAGATTATTTTTGAGGCAGAAAAAGAACGCAATGCTTTGGAACTTGAGCGTGATGCCCTAAAAGGACTTGCG
Organism: uncultured Eubacterium sp.; assembly: GCA_948759685.1. The sequence continues at coordinate 2,593 of CAQBGY010000168.1, read as the reverse complement.
AAATTTACCAAGAAAGGTGAACTGCAAAGCAAAATTCACCGTAAAAATGAGGAGATTGACATCTTAAAAATCGGCTTGTCCGGCATTGTTAGAAGATATGGTTATCAGAATGTGCAGAATTTTTATCGGATTTACCATAAATCTCATAGTGCTTATATTGCTTATAGGGAACAAGAGGCTGAATGGGAAAAATTTACGGAAAGGACAATCAAAAACAGGATAGGCAAAGTGTGCTTGAGCGGTTGAAAAATCCGCCAAAGAGAACGACAGATTGCCAGCAACAAATGACGGTTAAGAGCAAGGACCGAAGTGCAAGATAATATTTCAATCCTTGCTCTTACATAACAGTTTTTTAATGATGAATATTGAAAAATATGTTATGATAGGTTTGTAGCAGATAGCTTATAGATTTTGGAGGAATATATAAAAATATGGAAAAATGGGACTTGTATACAAAATATAGAGAAAAGTCAGGAAAAGAGCAGATTCGAGGAGAAAAGATTCCAAACGGTTTCTACCATTTGGTAGTGCATGTATGGATACGAAATTGCAAAGGGGAATATCTCATTTCCCAACGTTCAGTTAGCAGACCAACATTTCCGCTTATGTGGGAGTGCGTTGGAGGTTCTGTTTTGATGGGGGAAAGCAGTATTGACGGAGCACTTAGAGAAGTAAAGGAAGAAGTGGGACTGGATTTACAACCCGAAGCCGGAAAACTCCTTTTTACTAAAATCCGAGGCACTGATGTTAAATATGAATGCAAAGAATTTAATGATATTATGGATGTATGGCTTTTTGAATACGATGGAGACCTGCATTTGGAAGATGCAACAACGGATGAAGTTGCTGACTGTAAATGGATGACAGTTTCTGAGATTAGAAAGTTATATGAAAACAAGAAGCTTGTGCAGACATTGGACTATTTTTTTGTGTTATGGAAGCAGATGAACCGGATTACAGCCATATTATTGGGAAAATGGTAGACGGAACTGTTGACAGACCATTAGGCACCGCTCATCCTCGTCATTCGGAGATGATTTATCCAATCAATTATGGATATGTAAATAATGTACTTGCCGGTGATGGAGCAGAACAAGATGTTTATATATTTGGAACAAATAAACCGCTAAAGAGTTTTCGTGGCAAAGTAGTCGCAGTATGGCATCGTTTTGACGATGTGGAGGATAAGTGGATTGTGTCTTTGAATGGAGAAGATATTGCAGAAGAGAAAATATTAGGTGACATTTCATTTCAAGAGCAGTTTTTCTATGGGAAATTGTATAAATAATATTAAATTGCAATTGGTATTTATGGAATAGGAAAGGATGCCCCGTATGGTTAGAGAAATAGAAAAAAATGATTTAGAGGGTTTATTAAGATTGTATATGCAGCTACATAATAATCCCATGCCGGAAAAGACCGCAGAACTATTGCAGATTTGGGATACCATTTTTCAGGATAAAAATCATCATGTGATTGTTGCAGAGGAAAATGGAAAAATCGTATCTTCCTGTGTCTGTGTTATCATTCCTAACCTGACGCACAACCAGCAGCCGTATGCTTTTATTGAAAATGTGATAACGGATGAAAAGTTTAGAAAAAGAGGACTGGCAACGCAATGCCTAAACTATGCAAAAGAGATTGCCATAAAAGAAAACTGCTATAAAATGATGCTTCTCACAGGTTCTAAGGAAATAAGTACATTGGATTTTTACAGAAAGGCAGGGTACAACAGTGATGACAAAACAGCATTTATTCAATGGATATAGCGTGGCAAAGGAAACGCTTGACTTATATTTGGAAATGCAAAACCTAAATCGGGCAGCAATAAAGTATGTTGCTGGCATAATTAAAGTCGGGATGAATCTAGCGGATATGAAAGCATTGTGCGAAAATTATTTGTTGGAACATGGCACGGATTCCTTTTGGTATTGGGATGTTGGTGCGTTTGTTTTTGCGGGAGATGAAACTGCTGTTTCCGTATCAGGCAAAGATTATAAAGTGACAAATAGAATCATACAGGAAAATGATATTATTACGATTGATTTAAGTCCTCAAAAGAATAACATTTGGGGGGATTATGCAAGAACGCTTGTATTTGAAAATGGCATTTTATGTGATAAAACTGACAAAATAAGAAATAACGAGTGGCGCAGCGGATTGCAGATGGAAGAATATCTGCATAAAACTCTAATTGATGTCGCAACGCCGGACATGACATTTGAAGAATTATATTATCTCATGAATGATGTTATTGTAAAAAAAGGATTTCTTAACTTGGATTTTCTTGGCAACCTTGGACATTCCATTGTGAAAAACAAAAATGACAGAATATATACCGAAAAGGGAAACCATCAAAGATTATCAGATGTTAAAATGTTTACCTTTGAACCGCACATCAGTCTTCCTGATTCCAAATATGGATATAAAAGAGAAGATATCTATTATTTTGATAACGGAAAGTTAATACAATTATAGACCGCATAGATGAAAGGATTTTATATGGGAAAACTAAATGTTGACGGAACAGAGATACAGGTCTTACAGATTGAAGAAGATGATTATATCTCTTTAACCGATATGGTAAGGAAAA
>CAQBGY010000167.1 GCA_948759685.1 uncultured Eubacterium sp. | reverse complement strand
GGGAAGCAACAGAAGATGAAATTGTTGAATACATGGAAGCGCTTGGCTTTGAAATGGATTATATAGACGAGTTCCATAACGACCAATATGAAGTGTTTGATGCCGTTCCCAACAATGTGCTGTACGGTATTGACAAGGACTTGTATTTTATTGATACTCAAATCAGACTAAAGAAGTAATTTGAATATATGTGTAGAGGAATAAAATCCCCAACCCTTATAATATAAATCTCATTAAAAGGTAGTATTCTTATCAAATGCTATCTCCGTCATTATAAATTTGACTTCATAAGCATATAACGTTCATATACCATAGGTGGTGGGGAAATTCATCTCATTATTAATTATATAATATAAGATGTATTTTCCCCTGTTTCCCATTAATCAGACTTTAGAAGCGTATTATGTGCATATAATACTAGTATGGTTACCTTCTGCCAATAAATAATCAGTAGAAATGTCTATTAATATATTGGCTGTCTGATAATGGGGAAATTATATGCCATATTAATTATATAATATAGCACTATTTATCCCCGCTATTCGTCTTTACTAGAGTTCAGAATTATATTGGGTAGTTCACTGCATCCCCGTTCTCTTGCACTTGACTTCTTCTGCCCTTTAAAGTCATTCTCAAGTAAAATTCCGTCAGTGTGGAGAACTAATTTGTTTCCATTATAAGAAACGAACTTGATAAGCAATTCACTAATGTACTTGTCATAGGTCTTTCTATCCATTTTTAAAATATTGATTATATTAGCTTTAGTAAGTTCTATATTGCCATATTTGGATAGTAATATAAGTTGGATAAATAAACCCTTAGCCTCTACACTCAATTCTACGTTAACAAATTCTCTGGATAATGTTATACATTGAAGTTCCATAGGTGGGATATGATACACATTACGTTTAGTCTTGTATATAAATCCATTATTTACATAGTACGGTTTAATGTCTAAGAACTCTCTGAATTTATTATTGAATCCACTTACAGACTTGTCGCCAGTCAAACTCTTTAGTTCATCCAATGTAATTCTAACATTGTACCAATCATCTCTACATAATGATAAACAGTAAAACCTGTAAAGGTAGGCAGACTTGAACAAGTTAATCATTGAGTAGTTAATTGTAGCATTGTTTCTGCACGAAGCTAATAATTTTGTTTTCATCTCTATTTAATAATTAAATATTAGTAATTTATATTGGTAGAGCCTATCTGTCACATAGGCTCTCTGTTTGATTGGAGTTAGGCTTCCAGTGCTTCTTTAAGCATTACTTGGAAGTCATCCTCTTCTTTGACCTGTTTCAGTCTCTCTTCATTCAGATTCAGAGCCTTCAATTTATCCAATGCCTCAAATGCCTGCTCCTCACCATTTATCTTAGCGTAACTGTTAAAGCCTTTAATGAAGTATCGCTTTGTGAGGAAGGAGACTGTGATGTGGGCGGCTTTACAAAGTGTAATGAATTTATTTCCCCTCTCAATTTCAACTGTCGTACCTTTAGGCAGCTTGTACTCTTCACCCTTCAATACCTTGTCAAGTGCTTTCTCTGATATGCTCTTCCTTGTATAAACCAAACCTGCCGTTGTAGGATTGAATCCCTCTTTGATAAGTTCTGCCATATTCTTGAACAATGCTTCTTCTGATGTCAGAGCGGCTACTGTCAGTCTGTCTTTCTTGTCCCAGTTACCAACAGTGTTGATGTTTACCAGATATTCTCCTATATTCTCAACTTCTTTGACAAATACATTAGGGATAACTATGCCGCCTTTGATTGCGTTCAACTTGGCAAATGCAGTGCCTCTGTGCTGTCCGTCCAGAATCACATAGTAGCCCTCTGCTTCCTCTGCACTTAACTCTCTGCCATTGATGTCCGTTACAGTATATCCTGCTTCTATCAATGCTTTGGCTTCCGCTACAATGATTGGGTAGGCTTCTTCATACTTGCCATTGTCAATAATGGCGATGAACTCATCCACTTTCTTGGAGTTGATAACCCTGTTATTCTTAACTAGGGCTATCTTTTTTGACACTTCCTTACTATCCTTAGCCAGTCTGAACGTGATTACATCATCATTCAAAGCTACGGTAAATGCCAGTTTCTTGCTTTCAGCATGTACAATATCCTGTTGCAGTTGGGCTATAATTTCCCGTTGGGCATTGATAATAGTGTCATTCATTCTCTTGTTGATTAAGCTCTTTAAGTCTCTCTCTTCTTTAGCAAGACGCTTCTTTAAATCTTTGGTGCACATGGTTCTTATTGTTTTAATGTTAGATACTGTGTTTACGTTCTCTGTTGCTTTGGTTAATTCTGATCTCATATTCTTTAAGTTTTAAATGGTTAATAATTATTGCAACCTCCGGTTAAGTGTGCACCCTTAACGTTTGATTGCGGTGTAAAACTACTGCTATCCTAACTGCTGTGTTATAAAGAATAAGCTCTGATTTCAGCTCTATTCTTTAGGAACTTGTCTTGTCAGTTATTCAATGCTTTCGTTTGACATTGCAAAGGTGAGGAATAGTCGGAAGGTATGTTATAAAGAATAGAAGGCGATCTTGTGTGCATTCTTTAGATGTAAGAATATCAATTGATTAGCTAATTTAAGGACATAAAAATAACTACCACGTGATTACATGGTAGTCTGTAAGGATTGGTGGATTATTAATTACCAGAGATGTTCTGTAGATTGATTATTGGGTGAGAAATTGTAGTCTTCTGTCTGTTTGGTTTTCCATTGCGGTTTATAGCCTTGTTTCACCAAATAGGCTATTGTTGCATTGGTGTAGTTCTCATCATTATTGAAACTGCCTGCTTCAAATAATAATTTCATGTAGTCTAAAGTCATGCGTATCTGTTCACTCTTGGTCTTTATTGAGGAATATCTTTGTAACAGGTGGAATGTACCATACATGATTAGATTATGGGCTGCATTATTGGCTTTCCTGCCCTTCTTCTGTGAATATACCTCCTTCAATTCCTGTTGGGCTTCTTCCAAACTGTTTACTCCTAAATAGATGTGAAGGTAGTTATCCAATAAATCAGTCAGCCAATAGCAAGAGTTATCAAGAGTAATCTTCTTAACTCCGTTATCAATGGTTATAGGACTGAATACCCTTAACTCCTTCTTCTTGGAAGGTGAGTATCTCTTGGTATTCAGTAGCTCATATAGCTTTAACATTTCTGGACGGACTTGTTCCAGATAAGGCAGTGTGTTCTCTGATATGGTAACTTCTGTGTAAAGTTCACCATTCTTATACTTCTCATATATGGCAGCTACAACAAGCATACTTATTCCAATTACTCCGTCATTATCAGTTTCACCATGCTTCTGCAATAAATCAATCAGCCGTTCCAATAAATTATCACTTGGCAGAGTGATAAGTATATTGTGTTCTGAATCCATAATGAAGCTACTTGGATTAAACGCCTTACTGATAGAAACTGATTTGGGAGCGTACCGTTTATAATCAAATACTCCGTTATCTACTGCGATAGTATTTAGAAATGAATAGTCTGTCATGTAGCTCTTACAAATATCTTCACTGATTCCGTTGGGATATTCATGGTAGTAAGTAGCTAACAACTCATTCTCAAACATGGCACGCTTATAGCCAAAGTATTCCGTGAGTATGGGTTCTATCTTCTTTAATTCTGGAATTGGTAGTATGTAATCTCTCATATCGCTTCTTAATATTAGTGCTGTAAAGATAAATAATGCTGCTCCATTATACAATAGAACAGCATTACAAATTACTACAGAATGTAATTACATTCTTCCAAATACGTACTTCACGACCTTCGCATTAGCCCTGTTCTCGTTGGCGAAATCCCGCTCAATGTAGATGTCCGTTACCCTCATTGTTTCATCAACATGATTTAACGCTGCATGGACTGTATATTTGTCAATTCCCACTTTATTGAGTGCTATGGTAGCCCATGAGTGGCGCGCTGCATAATATTCCAAGTCATCAATCTCCAATAATCTTCCAATCTCCTTTAAACCATAGTTTATGGCTTTATTAAAACCTTTCTCGTCAACGTAATATTGATAGAAATTAAAGAGGCGTTTACCTGTTTTATCCTTATACTTCTCAATGAGCGGTTGGGCTAATTTAGGTATATCAACCTTCATTTGAGCTTTATCCAGTCTGCGGTCTTTAGTTTTGGTACGATTATATGTAATTGTATTGCCTTTCATTTCAGTGGCATTGTATAAATCTGCTGAGTTCATACCCATAAGGCAGAATGAGAGAATGAAGCAATCCTTAGCCAAATTATAACGGCACGTAGCTTTGTACCCCTTCTTCATGTCCTTATATGGTAACTTCCATACCTTCTTTATAATATCTGCGGATATAGCTCTTTTACGGGTAGCTTCTTGTTTGGGTATTTCAAGTTCTATGAAGGGTGAGTTGGGAATTAAGATTAAATTCTTATCCTTCTTATTATACCTCTTCTTGGCTTCATTGAACAACTTCTTGATACTTATCAAATAAAGGGAGAGTGAACGATTAGAAGGTACACGTTTGCCTTGCTGCATTAATCTTTTAGTCCGTATCTCACGTTCTTTATTCAAGAATGATTTGAAGTCTTCTAAGAAGTCAAGAGTAATTAGATTAATATCCAACTCCTCCTTACCTATGAAACGCACTAAAGCATTAATGGCAGTTGTATAATTGGGTGCACCTTTGATTGTAGTTGAGGCTATCCATTCACGACTAAACTTTATAAAATTAATGGTCTGTTGTTTCTCCTGTTCTCCGTTCAGAAATTCAACTATCTCATCCAAAGAATAATGATTTTGGTCTAGTTGCAGTTTTAGACACTGTTCCCTGTAATAGAGAACAAGCCTATCTACCTCTCTCTTAATGGAAGTATCCTCTTTAAATTTGAGGGATTTAGTTAGGTCTTGTTGAGTTACAAACAGGTTGGTGGATAAACGTTTTACCTTGCGGTCTAATGTGAATCTAATCTTGACGTTATATGTTCCGTCAACTTTTAGTTCACTCCTTTTAATTTCAGCTTTAATAGTCAGCATATTAGCTCTATTTTAATTAGTCAACAATTAGTCAACATCTGCTTAAAATAGGAATAATTAATCAAGAGCAACAGACTTATATCTGGTGGGTCTACAAACAAAAGAGGTTCTATTCCACTAGGAATGAACCTCTTAGTTTGTGGGCCATCTAGGGCTTGAACCTAGGACCTCCAGATTATGAGTCTGTTGCTCTAACCAACTGAGCTAAAAGCCCGATGTATCCATTAACTGGATGCGGTGACAAAAGTAGTATTTTCCGTCGAATTATGCAAATTCTTTCGAGAAAAAACTATCATCCTCTGCTACTAGAACTTATATTTGCGCTTCGGATTCTTGGGGAACCATCCTTTTTGTACCCGTTCTTCCTGTTCGAAAACCTCTTTGATCGTCCAGAAGGAAGAAAACGCAAACACGCCTAATAAAGAAGATAAGATCACATTATCGATACTTAAGGAGGCAATCACACCGGCAATGCCGAGTATCAGGAATATCCACCAGCATTTTGTGCCCCAGTAATATTCGGCCTTTACCACGACGGGGTGAAAAAGGCCGATAATCAAAAAGGTACAGATTCCGATGAATAACCCTGCAAGGTGATATTCATTTAGAAACTCCATCACAATTATTTTTCAACGCGGATGGGAATCTCTTTCTTGATACTCTGTTCCAGAGAAATCAAAGTCTCGGTAGCTACTACACCTGGTATTTCTTGCATTTTGTTATTCAGCAAATCCATCAGATGTTCGTTGTCGCATGCATAAAGTTTTGTCAGCATTGTGTACGGGCCTGTAGTGAAATGACATTCCACTATTTCGGGAATCTTTTGTAATTCCGCTACGACAGATTTGTACATAGAGCCTTTTTCCAGCTTGATACCCACGTATGTACAAGTTCTGTAGCCCAATGATTTCGGGTTCACATGGTAACCAGAGCCTACAATGACACCTAGGTCAATCAGTCTTTGCACACGCTGATGAATAGCTGCGCGTGATACTCCACATTCGGCAGCTACGTCTTTAAAAGGGATGCGGGCATTCTGGGAGATAATCTCTAAGATCTGCCTGTCGAGGTTGTCTATTCTTTCCATAATAATAAATTGTAATTTCCTGTTGTTATCAAATAGTAAGCAAATATAGAGATTTATTTTAATTATTCTTCTTTTCCGAGAGAAAAAATAGGAAAAAGCAAAAAAAGAGGCACAAACGTTTTGTGCCTCTTTCCTTTTTCTATTTAGAAAAGAACTTTCTTATTTCTTATCTTTTTCGATGCTCAACAGTTCAACTTCGAAAATCAAAGTAGAGAACGGTTTGATTTGGCTGCCAGATTCTCTTGCACCGTAAGCAAGTTCTTGCGGGATATAAAGTTCCCATTTAGAACCTACAGGCATCATAGTCAATGCTTCTGTCCAACCTTTGATTACTTGGTTAGCACGGAAAGTAGACGGTTCATTACGTTTGTAAGAGCTGTCGAATTCTGTTCCGTCGATCAAAGTACCTTTGTAGTTCACTTTCACTTTGCAAGTGTCAGCCGGAATTTCACCTTTACCTTCAGTGATTACTTTGTATTGCAGACCGCTTGCAGTAGTTTTTACGCCTTCTTTAGTCTTGTTTTCAGCAAGGAATTTTTCGTTTTCAGCTTTATAGTCAGCATATTTTTCTTCCAAAGCTTTTGCTTTGATTGTTTCCATAGCTGTACGAGTATATTCTTGAGCTGCTTCCATAGTCATCACGCCACCTTTTTCCAAAGTACCTGCGATGAAGCCTGCCATGAAGTTTTCTTTGCTGATCGTTTTAGTAGAGTCTGTGCCAAACAATTCCTGGTTGATACCTTTCATCATCTGGTTGCTGATTTGCTGGCCGATTTGCAGACCTGCCATGTAAGCGATGTCTTTTTTGCTAGTCTTGTTTGCACCTTCGTTCAAACCTTTGATG
>CAQBGY010000166.1 GCA_948759685.1 uncultured Eubacterium sp. | reverse complement strand
TTTTAATGTCATTGGCTGTATGTGGCATATTATAAAGTATAGGCTATATAACTCTAATAAAAAACGAAAGTTGGATTCCGCCATATTGCAGGTTTCCTCCAACTTTCTTTCTCTGCCGTTACTTGCGCCATATCAAAGCGTTGTCTTTCACGTTCACATTGGCAAACGATTTCAGTTCCGCAATGAGTTGCTGGACTTCTTCTTGGGTAGGCTCTGGCAGCTTGACCCTCCCTTTGCTCTCCTTTCCGATATTCACCAACTTGGGGCTGCATCTTCTGATAAAAGACACCATTTCTTCATGGTCAAACTGCATCAAAGGTTCTGCCGTTACCATTGTGGGGCGTCCAAGCCTTGCTATCTCTTCCATAGCTTCCACCCGTTCCTCAATTCTTGGAGCTTTGTTCATTATCTCCGGATAGAAACGGTTGGTTTCAATGGTCGTGCAGAATATTACACGTTCCATAATCGGATGGTTGATGAACTCCAAAAACCTCTTGGGGTTCTTGGACTGTAATAGATAAGCGTTGGGGGCTTCCGCATTATGATTCTGATAACAATAATCCAAAATTCGTACTATCCATTCAGACGGAACATCTTCCGCAAACGCATCTGTAGAACTACCAATGAAAATACGGTTTCCATTTCCCAAGTCTGTTTTAAACTCATTCTCTGCCAATATGAGGTGCTGATACTGTGGTATTGTTTTCATGTAACAATAGCTGCAATCGTGCAGGCATTTGCCTTTGACGGGATTCCAAGTATAATCAATAAACTTATACATATCCCCATTTTTGATATTTAAGCTCATAATTATATAGATTTAAATGTTTATATGTGTTATCTACTTAATTATTTATGTAGTTCATATCCTTTATATTTCTTCCCATTAATACGTTTTGATACAAGGATAGAATTAACATAATATCTCGTTATATCTGTAGCTTTTGCCGTTTTCTTCAACCCCAGCTTATTATAAATATCCTGTAAGATAAGTTTTAGTTTTGAACATTCTATAAACGTATTGATATTAAGTTTATCCAGTTCATGTATTACTTTACTGTCATTGTTCTTGTTCTTTATCTCATTCTTCAAATTGCTTTCTTTATAACTTAATGACTTGATTCGTTTGCTTCCAAGCATATCATAATAATGCTTTATGTTAATATCTTTTTGTTCTATATAGAAAATAGCAAAACTATATTTATTCTATTTTGCTTCACAATATGATTTCATCAAGTCCTCAAAACTTTCATTACCTGTTATTATATCCAACTGTTTGGTTACTGCACTAAATTTCTGATTCCCTAAAGTCTGCAAATTTCTTGTTTCATTAATTGATTTCTTTACAGCAATACCGTCTTGATAATTATTCCTTTGCGTATCATAAACAAATATATCATTGAGGTATGCCATTTTATTAAATGCGAACTTTGTTCCAGTATAATAGGTATAGCTGTCTTCAAATTTCATTATGGATATATTTCGTCTGTTATCTCTGATAAGTTTTTCCTTTAACTCTTTAGGAGCATTGTTATAACTCTCTATCTCCTATAATGTAACAGTAGTTTTAGTATCTATCATATTATTAAATTCAATATCATCAAGTTCTTCCCTGTTTGTATTATAAATAAAGTATATATAATATCTAAACGGGTTGTCCGCATTTCTTAGTCTTCCTGCTATTTGAACCAGTTCTGTACTTATATCCACAGTGGTATTTATCTTGTTACAGTCACTTATGACGAATGTAAGTGCATTATCAGAATACATATCCACTCCAAAATAGGCAGTGGAAGTGCATAACGTGATAAGTTTGGGCTTTTCATCTTTTAGCGGTATTCTGCCTATATCAAAACCATTTCCCAAGCTCTTTTTAATTTTAGTCCTGTTGTCTTCATTTTCAGCACATATAATATTGACATCATTACTTTGTAGTTTTGTACCATTGATTAATGAAATTATGTTGTTTACTGAATTAAGGTATATGACGGCTTCCCTGCTTGTTTCACCTGTTTCCAATGCCGGAAAATTACCTTTCTGATACATTTCTATTATTTCAATTCCCTTGTTTATAGGCTTATTCACTTTTCTTCTAAACACATTGACCTTATATGTATCAGTGAACTTGCATTCATAATAAGGCATATCTTTTAGTATATCCATCTGACTTATATATTTATTCAGTAATGGTGTGGCAGACATAAAAGTGATATTCTTAATCCCTGTAAGCCCATGCAGAAAATTCATCTCTGTAACAGACTTCAAACTGCTGTCTGTTAATACGCATTGAAATTCATCCACTACTATATGCCAGTTATCTATATCTGTTATAATATCCAATACCTTATACAAGCTATCATAGGTAACTAATATTTTGGGTATATCAATATTATTAATGTAGTTGACTATTTCGGACTTATTAATTCCGCCAATAACCAACATAGTGTTAGGATATTGCCCATGTTTGTTTTTAAGCAATGTTATTCTGGGACTGCATATAATCGTCTTTCTGTTATCCTCCAAGGCTATAGTAGTACCACCACATCCTGTAAGTACCTTGTTAAATATGCCATTGGGCAAACTAAACTTGTCTTTAACCAGTATTCCGTTTAATTTATATTCTGTCACTTCATTGAGGTAGGTAATCCCCTCTCCAAATTCTATTATATTCTTCATTGATATTCATTTTTAGCTTTCTATAGAAATATCACCTTTATGATACATTTATAGAAAAATGTTCCACTTTTGTTATCTTGGACTATGATTTATCATCTTTATTACTTCATACCATCTATTTCTTTATATGCCAGCTTTTTATATACCAGTCATATAATTTATTCTAAGGAAAGCTCGGTGAAAAAAAGTTCCACCTAAAAATAAAAAATATGCTATCATTTATAGATAGCACTCATTTAATATTGCCAATCTTGAAATATAGTGTAATACGCTACTTGTTCATCTGCTTCTTTTTCTTTAGAAAGCCTTTCATTTTAGCCCATATACCGACAGCCACCTTATTACCAGTAATTCCATCACTAAAAGCTATCTTTTTCAGCTCTTCAAAGGTGTAATACTCCATAATTGAATTGTTTTAGGTTAGTTTCATTATATACTGTAAAATCTATAGTGCTTGAATTACTCTAGGCAGTTCTGGTTATACCCCTGCTCGTGGTAGTTCCTATCTTTTTATCTCTATACGATTATATTCATTTTACGGGTGTGTACCTAATCAAAGGGGCACTTTCTATAGCCAGCTTACCTATATCGCCATATTGCCATTATTTTCTTCTGTCAGTAAGCTAACAGATAAGGATGGTGACTTTAAGAACTTCTTTTGACAATAGTTTATATTTATGGCTATTGACGGATAAGCGATATTCGGAATAGATAGCTAAATAACTGTATTTTAGCGATTAATAGAGCTATCGAAGTAGCGGCTATATAACTTATTAAAAAGCAAAAATTAGTAATAAAAAAAGGCAGTCAGTTATCCTGCTGCCTTTGTGAACCCGTTTCAAGATGAAATATTGTTTGAAGTAAGAAAACCAGTCATTCCACTGGCTTTCTTTGCCGTAAGGTTAGTGGTTGAGTATATCCTGCATAAAATCTTTATCCAGATGAATACTGCAAGGCTCAAAAACGCTTCCTGCCTTTGGAATTTCGTATGATTCATTTATTAGTTTTGCATCTTTAAGACCTTGCAATAACTGAATGGTAAACCCACGACAGCACACTCTCATTGCAAAATACTTATTTACCACCTCTGTATTCTGTTTGGTTTGTGCCCATGCCAACACCTTTGCCAACATATACTCATTAAAATTTATGCTATACTTCTCCAAAAAAGTAAATAGCTTTGTTAATTCTTTCATATTTCTTTAAGGGCTACCCAGTGAAAAAACTCTTTTCAACTTTCGTCCCTATCTCCTATGAGACGATGCAAAGGTAAACAATATTTTGAATCGAATAATATTTAATACATTGATTGTTAGATAATTATATATGTGTCAAAAGAGGGCTGTTTTCAACACACCTGCCTTAAACACTTAAAAATGGGGCTGTTCCGTATTAGCCATAAATGACACCAATGGTAGTATATTTATAATTTTCATATCTTCTAATAAGGTTTTTCAAGAAGTTCCTCTTTTCATTAGTGGCAAGGTCGCATTCTTGATAGAATCTTTCATCATCTGATAGTCCCAATATCTTTATCATTCTGGAAATAAGCAACATTTTGTCTATAGACTTGGGGTAAGGTGGCATTGCTGTGTAAGGAGTTAAAAAAAACTTCATCATTTTAGTGAACAAAGCATACATGGGAGTTTTGTCTATGATAACTTTTTCATTTAGCATTTTCTTTAAGTCAAGTTGCCTTCTGTTGAGTCCGTTGTTCTCCATAAGTTTTTTATATACGACTAAGGCTACTCCGATTTCCTTAATTGTAGGTTTGTCTGCTATGACATATTTTTGTTTCCCCTCTAGTTTGAAGATTAATTCGGCATTTTTTTCATTGGGCATTTCATTTATTCTACCTATCAATTCTTGAATCCGTTCATTAGATGTTTCAGCAGGCATGGCATCAACACATTTATCCAGTACCACATCTTTTATAAAAAGTGCTAGATACCAGAATTTGCTAATATCTATATGATATGAGTTTAATACGTCCAAGATTTCTTCTGATTTCAGATATTCATTCTTGAAACGGACATCTAAAGGTCTATATCTATTTTTTGATTGTGAGTATTGTTCAAAGGTTGTATTACACATACCCATCTCTTTGGCTCTCTTATATCTTTCTTCAATAGTTAGATTTCTTTCAAAATATCTGTTGGCGAATATGGCAGGTGCAAATGATTCTACGGGTATCATTCCCGTATCTGTTTCTTCATAATCTGGTAAAAACTGATTAGCTACTTCCCACACATATTCTAATAGTGGCTCATTTAGGCATTTGCAGCTTTCAGTCCAATTTACTTTCAAATCTGGAAGTTCCTCTATCTGATATAGTTTTTCTTCTGGCATGGTGCATTCATTATTAGTTATACTGCAAAATAAAAGAAAAGTCTGCAAAATACAGACTTTCTTCATATTTTCCATTCTTCCAGATTGAAACTTTCCTGCAACTGTTTAAAAGTGTATTCTTTTTCTGTAATACGTTCCAAGACAAAAGAAGTCATTTTAGGTTGCTCTGGTAAAGTTGGAACTATTACAGTCCGTTTTACCTTGTTGAATCTGAAAGTTGTTGGAAGTGCCCATAAAAATGGTTTGTTCCTATTATGATACGCTATGATAGTTTCCAAGTCATTCTTATAAGTAATGACTATGAATCCACTATTTAAAGAAACGGAATAATAGACTACTTTACTAAGTAACTCTCTGAACATTTCTCCCTTGCCCTCCAGAGAAAGACTGTCAAGTTCTTTTCTGGACTGGCTCTTTATTTCATCCGCTATTCTTCTGTTGTTGGATGCAATTTCTTCATCAATGGCTTTCTTTTCCGTTTCTATACTCTTTATCTGGCTGTCTATTGAATCCGCCTTGCCATTCAATGCCTTGACTATTGCGATATTGGTGGAAGCCATAACATTGTCTATGACTGTTTTCAAATCAGACTGTAGTTTGGCTATTTCCGAATCCTTTTCTTTTATGCTTTGTGTCAGTTTTATATTTTCAGCTTCTATTTCTGCAATTTTCTCATTGCTCTTGGCTTGGTAAGTCTCATCCAGAGTTCTAAGTCTGACATCTTTCCACACCGCATATATTAAAGTTTCAGCCTTTATGCCAACATTGGTGCATGGGCTTTTTATTCCCATCTTTATTCTGTCAAGACATCTGTAGGTAATGCAGGATGAGGTTCTGCCATACATTGAGGTTTGCCCACAAGGACACTTGATAATGCCTTTCAACGGGTTATAATGTTTTTGTGCCTCACCGCTATAATTCTTGTTCTCCTGCACTTTCTTGTGTGCCAGATTCCAGATTTCATCTGATATGAATTTTACGGGAAGTTCCAGTTTCATGCCTTTCCAATATCTGACACCGTTATAAATGGAATCATTTATAATTGTTCTGATAGACTGTTCATAGAACGGTTTGTTTCTTGCTGTCCTATATCCAAGCATATTCAGTTTTTCTGCCGTTTTTCCTAGAGAAAGACCGTTTGCCACATAGTTAAATATATCTCTGACTAACTGCATACGTTCCTCATCTTCCACCAATAACATTTTGGGGGTTGCTCCCTTTATATAATTCGGATTGGGCACTGCCTTAAAGCCTGTTGGTATATTACTGTCTGTAAGCATTAACGGAAACGCTTGTACTTTACTGTCTTTACCTGTAGTCATACGGCTTACTATTTTCTTTCTTTCATCCGCTGCTCCATAGGCTTTGATTGCAAGCATTAAAAAGTCAGAAAGAATGATAGTTTTTCCAGCTTCATATACCTTGTCTGGTTCGTCCAGTATTACTAAGTCCACGTTTCTAATGATTGTGTGAATCTGTGTCAAAGTTTCAAATATATCATCTTGACGTGACAGTCTGGACAACTCACTAACTACTACCATGTCAGCAACGCTATTGGTAATGTTTAGAATACTGTTCAATCCGTTTCTGTTGCTGACTGTTCCAGATATGGCATAGTCTTCTTCTATTCTTAACAGAGAGTACCCCTTATTCTCACAATATTTTCTAATCAACACCCTTTGCCTTTCAAGGTCTTGATTATCAGTAGAAACACGAATATAACCTATAACTCTTTTCATTGTTTATCTTATCTTTGATGCAAAGATAAAGAGTATTTTCAATAGCAAGGTATAACTTTAACAACTTAACATTGCCTGCGTTGGTTAAACCGCCTGCTGTATCTTGCAGTCGATAAGGAGATTATCCGTGTGAATCCCTGTGAGGACTTGGAGTATGAGACAAAGCCGGGAGCAAGACATAGGTACATCAGCCGTGAGGAGTTCAAGAAGATACTTTCCACCCCGATGTATGACAAGCGG
>CAQBGY010000165.1 GCA_948759685.1 uncultured Eubacterium sp. | reverse complement strand
GTGAGGCAGGTTCTGAGGAAAGCGTGATGCCTTATAGTGATTTTCCTGAGCAGGATGTTACCCATTCATGATCTATTTTCTCACGCAAGAATTTCTCTATATATTGTTGACGACAAAAATGGCTGAAAATTATGCATTGATGCAGATGTTCAGTCATTTCTTCTTTGCAATTCATTTGTCTATTCTTAATATTCTGTTCCCTTTCAGACCAAATAATATCATACAATAAATTGCTTACTCCCCAAATCCTTTTGCATCTTAAAGCTTCTCTTAACACCTTCTTATCCAAATTAACTGCATCTTGATACCTCCCCATATTTCCTAATTCACTTGCCACACATACCATAACAAACTCATACATTGCGATATAATCCGGCAATTCATTTTTTCTCTCATATCGCTCAAAGAAATGTAACAACAATTCAATATATTTCATCTTTTCCGTTCGCTCTAATACACGTAAGCTTTTCTTAATACAAGACATCTCCATTTCTGTCAAATATATCTCATCTATATTGTATAAATTTTCAGTATATAATGTACACTGAAGAGCATCATATTCTTTTCTCGCAAATTCCTCTTTTGTAATTCGCCCTTCCATCCAATCCAATGAAGCTTCTGCCTCAATAAAATATTGTCTATTTTCAGGTATTTCAAAAGATATCTTCTTTTTTATCTGGCATAATAATGTTCTGGCTTTTTCTATTTCAAAATTGTTGCGACTGTCTGATAGCTCTTCGCTTAATTTCACTACATCTGCATCATTTGTCACAAGCCGCACCCTCTGATACTCCTTGGATAACCCAAGCCTGCGCATCACTGCGCCCAGCATGTTCTGCTGCATATTTCTTTTCATTCTTTCTGTCCTGCGCAACGTCTTAGGAACACAGATACCTTTGCACAGTTCTTCCTGTGTCAAACCATACATCTTCCTTCGAATCCGTAAAACATCTCCTATATAAAATACCCATCTTTGCCGATACAAATACACGCAATCCTGCATATATACAGGAACATCATACTCACAATAGAGCTTCCTAAATAATTCAATCAGCTCTGTGTTTTCTATGTATTCCTCTTGATTTGTTTCAATAATCTCAAATAACTTGCATTTTGCCTCTAATAGCTCAATCAAATAAAAAGCTCTTCCAGTATTGCGCAGCATCTCAATTGCACAATTACAAACTTGAAGGCTTTCCTCAACCCACTCTGGTGAAGATAAAACGGAACCTGAGAATACTTCCCGCAAATAATAATACACTATTTTGGGATAAATCTTCACTTTTGACAGTTCATCATAAACGGAATCTGAGACATATGTCATCAATGCAACACATTTCTGGCAAAAATTTTCATCTTTATGATAAAATTCATACTCCAAAATCATATTGACTTCCTGTATCGACAACAGGATTTTTCCCAAATTTAATTGCTCTATATCAGGTACCGTCAGCTTTACCGCCTGTTCATAGCACGCCCCAATCTCCAGCAAATCCGCTTTCTGCTGTTTTAACACCTCCGCTTTCATTACAAGGCAAAACTGTTGTTTTAATTTGTCCTTGGACAATTTCTGTCTGCCATACTCTGCAATGAATTGCTGCGCTTTTATTGTTTCTTGCTGTTCCACTGCCAGCATGATATTCCGCTGGCACTCCCATGTTCTGTAATCATCAATATCCAGCAAATTTTCATACAAATCGCTTGCAATCCCCAGCCGCCCCAAAAGACGGTCTCTCATATTCTTGTGAACCGGGCGCTGCCCTTTTTCAATTCTTGCAAGCTGACTTGCCGACATCAATCCCTCGGCTAACTGCTCAAGATATATATTCCGCTCCTTCCGCACCATCTGTAAAAAGCTCGCAAACGCTGGATCTGATTCCCTCAGTGCTTTTTGTGTGTCCTGTTTCATTTGGTCTGTCCTACTCCTTTTGTAATAAAATAATATAATATCCTATATTTTACTACAAAAAAACGACATAATTCTTCCATAAAATGTTGATTCTATTATCTTATAAAATATTTACTCAAATACTTTTCCATAAATACTGCTATCAAAAATGATTGACCAATTCTGTCCCTTGCATTCTAAATACAAACATGATATTCTAATATATATTGTTTATGAACCAAACACAGTTAACATTACTTGCGTGAAGTATTTTGCAGATATACCTCAATTAAACAAGGAGATGTTTTGAAATGGTACTTTCAAACAAAAGAATCGACGCAATAAAAGAAAAGCAAATAACATTATTAATTACAGCAGATGTAATAATCCCTTTGATATCGCTGCTCTTTATGATATAGATGTTCAATTTATTGATATTATTGATGATGGAATACATGCATATTCCAATAGTCAGACGGGTATTATAACAGGTACTTGGATTCAGAACTGACAGACGAAACCATAAAAGAATATGAAGCAAATATTTTTGCAATAACGCTAATGCCGCAAATTGCAGCGGGAAACAATCTTTTTACCTATCGTCCAGAGCGACTAAACCGTTACATTCATAATAAAATAAGATACGATGTTATGAAATAAGCCAAATCTTATATCATCAACAACTCTTTTTCACATATATCATATAATTTTTTTAATTAATGAAAAAATTAGGAAGGAACTGAAAAGTATGAATATCCCTGAAGATTTTAGATATCAAAGTGCATGGGAAGATTTTAGAAATGCTACAGATTATTTTATAGAATGTCTGCGTAATAATAGTGCCCATTTACTATATGGATGTGTCAAAAACATATTTATTGATATTCCAGATGAAAATCCAGTATACAACAAAATTATTATTACCGAAGTAAGTTCACTTATAGAAGAAGCCTTAGACAGTTCTTACGATAAGTACGACTTGGAGAATTTTCTTAAAAATAGGTATTCTGATAACGAAATACATCAAAATGATATAGAGGATATTTTAAATATTGTCGATAAAAAATATCAGTATATCGTAGAAAATATAATTGATGATGAAATGATAAAAAGATATTTCTTTAAAGAAAATACAATCCTCAGCAAACTTTCATCCATTAAGACAGACATAAATAAATATATTATTGACAATGGGGAAGAAGTAAAATATGCTTTAATCAAAATGAGTGTCAATGATAAATTACCCAACTTTGCATATTCAAGGCAGATGGCTGGACTGACCGACAGCAGTGGGAGAACGCTTGAATTTGTATGTGACATGAATGACCTAGCATATTTGATTGAACAATTAGAGCTTATCAAAAAAAAGCTACGTTAAGTCTATAAGGAGACAGTGATGGATAATAATCAAACATTTGTTGCTTACTATATGCAGAAAAATGATCTTCCCTCTAGCCATGAATCATTCAAAGACGTTGTAAAGCATGACAAGGACATACTGCAGAATAAATATTTAATGAAAGAGAATCCGATAAAGTCAAACTTGAATTACGTGATTACCGTTCCCTTTAATCCATCCGCAAAGCAAGAATACTCAAAAGGAAAAGGCATAATAAACGTAAATCTTGATAAAATGCTAGATGTTCTAGAGAATATGGAAGATAATGACGATATTCGAATCCAAATCCAGTATGTTACCAGAATCATTAAGCAATTAGATATTTTATATAAAAATGGTTATATCAGCAATAACAAAAGAAAAGTAATTGTACTTTTTAGAAGTGTACTAAAGTTAAACTGTGATAACAGTGTATTTAGTGATAAACAGCTTGAAGAATTTAAGAAAATACTAAAACTCATTCGCGGCTATGAAACAGAAGATACGAACTTGGTTCTGTCAGTTGAAAAAGATTTAAGAGAAGCTGGATTGAGGACAATGGTATCATGGGAGTAATACATGAAGGCACTATTGGATACAACAATACAGATTGACCGCATATTTGGATCAGATAGACGAATTGCTCGAATTAATGAAGTTTTAAAAGGAAAACAATTAATTTCCTCAACATATGTTTTAGGAGAATATTATAAGAATATCGTCAATGATTTTGTAACTTTATATAACATATTTTTGCAGGAGAACGACATAAAACAGACCGGATGCAGAATCACGGAAAATATTTTTGGACGCAGTCAATCGCGTATTTTTAAATTGTTTAATAATATAGCTGCTAATTGCAGTTATGATTTAGATTTAATCAAGGATAGTCTGGAAAATTATGTAGACATTTTAATTGGACGTTTTAACGAAGACCTTATTGATATATTAGATAATACAAATTGTTACCGTGCTAAAGCAACTGTTATATATGAAGATGGTATTCCTATTTTGAAAAATATTTTATGTTCCAAAAAGAACAAACAATGCTGCATATGTGAGTTTTGGGAAAAACGCCAAAATGAATTAAAAAAACTGCTGAAAAACCCAGAATATAATGACGATTTAAAAAAAATCATTAAAAGTGCATTGTTAGATCCAAATCAATTTAAAGGAATCAACTGTATGAAATTAGGCGATACTGTAATTGCTTCTGAAATCCTGGGTTTAACAGATACTGTGATTTGCAGCAGTAATAAAAAAGATTTCGAACCGATATGTAAATCGCTAAATCTAAAACTGATCTCGCCCGATTATTCGGAACGATCATAAATGCAAATACAGGGCAGAATTGATCAATGAATACGAATTTGTTCTGCCCTCCTGTATCTATATTCTTTGAATTAATTCTGTCAGATTTCTCACTAATGCCAGATCTGACTCCTCATGATGAATAAAAGAACTGTTCAGCCCATTCTTGCGTACCCTGTCTATCCAGAGCAGTGCCGCCTCCCTGCTGATACCTTTTTCCAGCATTCCATAATAAATATATGCCAGCTCATTTGACACATTTGTATTAAAAACCGCAGGATCATCTGAATTTATACAAACTATTATATTTTGTTCATCATTTAACTGATTTAGTTGATAAAACTGATTTTCATACAATATATCTAAATCAGCAATTGCTGTGTTTGAAGAGGGGTTCACCTCCAAAACAATTCCCTTTTGACCTAATTTCTTCTTGAGAATTTTCTGCAATTCTTCTATGATCAGTATATCCTGTTGGGTAATCTCGCAATGAATGGGCTTTTCCATCTTTTTTACAAACACTTTACAATGTCTTGCTGCGGTTACAAGTTCAGGTCTCCACTGAATCGGCTCTTCATCAGCTAATTTTCTACACAGCTCTCTCTCCGCCATCACAAATGCATCACATGATATGATATCAGTTTTAAAAGAAAACAGCTTACGATATCCGTCTATGAGCAGCTCTGTCGCAATACCTTCTTTATCTCCTCCATATATTTTTCTCGAAAGCTCATAAATCCGCTTTTCCATAAAAGTAAGTATTGCTGCCTGAAAATTGCTGTAATGATTACTCAATGTATCATATGCCCATAGATAATTCTCCAGTGCTTCAAGTTGTGGAAGTATAACTACCGGATTCTGTTCTCTCCATTTTTGCGGATTGAGTCCAAGCGCGATTCCATGGCCAATTCGGTCTCCTGCATGAAACTTTAAGTGTTCTACAACCTCATCTATTCGGCGTAAACCAGAAAGTATATGGCGAAAATCTTCTCCAGCATGAAAAGTGAAACCAAGACTCTGCATATAATTTCTGTCATTAGAGCTTCTGCCAATTAAGTCAATACTGCTGTCTCGCGCCTTTTCAAAAATCGGCGCAAAAACCCATACAGGGGTCGCGTTTTCCAGACTTGCTGCATCTATTCCAACCAAATACTTACTCAACTCAGTAAATTCACTACGCAGTTGTGTGAATGCGTCGATCTGCTTTCTATACGACTGTTGAAGCTGTCCAAATTGAAAATACGAACAATCCAGTTTCCCATTGTGGAAACACTTCTCTAAAGCGGTCTCATCCTCCCGTTTCAGAAAATGAATTACTAATCCTGCCTGCGGGATTCGCTTATAGGGCACTCCATTATTACAATAATCTTCTGTAATGATTTTATGATAGGCCTTCAGAAAATGAACAACATCCTTTTTAAATTCGCTATAAGCCTCGGGCATAGATGTTCGAAATTCAATCTTGCGCAAATCTCTGTTCTGTAGCTGTTCTCTGAGTGCTGTCTCCCAAAAGTTGTTTATATTCGCATGATTCAATGCAGAATTTACTCGATAATGCTCCTGTTGAAAATAATCCAGCCCTTTAATCGTTTTTTGCTGGACACTTTTATGAAACAAATAATTTCTAACACGCAGATATTGCATGATACAGCGTTTTATATCAACTTCCTTCTGATCATCTTTCTGGCTGACTGGCTGTTGAATGTCTGTTTCAGCTTCCAGCAAAATCCGCAACACATGATATAAAAATATATTTTCGTCTAATGTATGAATTTCACTATCATTTTCCAGCACCAACGTACAGAATTTTCCCTCAAAAACATCTTTGGGCAGATTTTTGGTCAAGCCATTCCACAAATTTACAAAATAAGAAATTATATTTTTTTCGTTATCCTTTGCACTATACTGCACATGCCAAAATTCAAGTTTAAACCGGTTTTCAAACGGCTGTCCCTCTTGAAAATCATGCACAAGCCCCAGCACTTCGTCCTGAATATCTTCTTTGAGTAGTTCGTTTCCCTTTCCAGTCATAGCAAAAATCAGATATGCTCTCACAATTCCACATCCCAATATGCGAAACAATACGCGCGCATTCTGTTCCTCTGTGCCATTCACGAACTTCATATTTTGAAAATACTTCCCCTTCTTTGCTGTTAATGGTTCCATCAAGGAATCCCAAATACTAGGAAATGTTCTGGAAACTCCCTTGTGCAGATGGTTTTCAGCGACGCCTGTCTCCAATATACGCGCAAGCTGCTGGTCTGCTACCTCTATATTTCCATAAAAATTATCAAGACAATTTATATTTGGACACTTTTGATTCATAATCATATAAACAATCGCAACCACATCCATCGGAATATGACTGCTCAAACTATGAAATAGTGTCACCTTATTGCTTCCTGCAAATCCGCCAAACAGTTTTTCATCTTCTTCATTTTTCCAATACTTAAAAACAA
>CAQBGY010000164.1 GCA_948759685.1 uncultured Eubacterium sp. | reverse complement strand
GTTTTCATAATTGATATAAATTTAATTCTGCCAACCTGTTCCCTATAGTTGGCTACTACATGCAAGAAGCGTGGGAACTATCGAATATTACTGTACTGAGGCTCTCGACTGCCCTTACCCAATAATAAACAATAGCCCACGCCAATATAGTATATAGTTCATCTTTCGGATGAGTATATAACATTGACGTGAGCGTCCTTGCCTACTATCTTGGGTAATAGAATTGTCGAGATTCCAGTACAAGATAATATCTTAAACGCTCTTCGTTAACTATGTCCTTTCAGAACTATCTCCATAGAAGTCTGAAATTGCTACAAAGTTACTAAAAGCTGTTTAATTTGCAAGAACTATTGTTTATTAAATGTTGAGAGCTGTCTCTACTCAATAATTCAAGGTTGGTATGAAACTTGCCAAATCCCCATATAAGTAGAAATTCTGAACTTCCATACCAACCCAAGCAATGAGAGTTTAGAGCTACTTCTACTTCAAATTTTTGTGATTTGGAACAGGACTACTCGAAGTATCAAAAAATAAGTCAATCATAAGTGTAAGTAGTCCTTTTTTGTCTTAGTCATGAGTATCTTTTAGTAATTGATACACTGCTACTGACTAATAAAAGAGAAAGAATACCTATATATATAGTACATAGATACCCTTATTAGTTCTTCATGTACTACTTCATTGTAATAATCTTGTATACAGTCCAAATAATCATCAAGAAGAATACAACAGGTGAAATTGCACACGCAATAAAGAAAACTATAATCCAGAATGTAACGACTACTAACGTTTGTAACATAAATCTTTGATTATTAATAAGTGACAGAATAAAGAAAGGACACCTATACTTCATTATATAGATGCCCTTTTTCTGTATTTGACAATCCTGTATATTCTCAAATACCACTAACTAAGAAACCATTGGTATTTGTCATCACCATGTAAAGCGGAACATATACCCGTTGCCAATTCTGTAGCATTATAGGCTCTATCCAAGAATGAATCTATATAGCTGCTCTTATTAGCACCTGTGAGCAAGTTGTAGAACTTCCACATAGACAAGTCATTTCCCAAACTGCCAAAGTTCTCATCATTGATATACGCTTTAGCCACATTGTTAACCTGTGTATCAGTTAGCAACATTTTAGGTATGTCCTTTTGATAGCCTTGTGGCAATGACTGGTAAAGTCTCATCCTTCCAAGTAATTGGCAAAACTGGTGTTCCGTCATACTGGTATTGCCTAAAGACTGCATCAAATGTATGTGCTTGGCTGCATCGTATTTGTGGAACATTTCCAATACCGCTTGATATAAATCCCTTGTATTGGTAACTTCCAAGCAACTAAGATAACCGTCTGTAGATACACATAGATTTGTGCAAACCTTACAAGTAAAGCCAATAAACACTTTAAACCGCTCCGCACCCTTCTTTGAATAAAGATTGGTGTGGTTATAAGCTCTGACACCGCCAATAGTAAGTGTTAGCCTGTTACCGTGTACTGTTTCATAGATAGTAGGAACTTCAATAACAAAAGCGCACCTCTCGTAATAGATAGTCTTGTCACTCTCTAATAACTGATTGGCGGGCTTATGTATGGCTTCGGGAATCCTACCTTTAATTACATGAGAAACACGAATATCTGGCGATTCAATTTGTTCACCGCTAAAGAATGTATTGGTCGCATCCTGTACCGCTTCGATAAAAGCCACATGAGATAATGTAGCTTCGTTATCTTTGGCAAATACAGGGATAATGCAATCATTCCTTAGATGTTCCAAACTGGCTTCAATCGTATTGGCTTCAATAAATAACGGGCGTTTCTGCTTGATAATTGGTTCTTCAATTATTACCGCTTCTTCTGCATATTCACCAAAGTTTCTACTAGTTCTCTGCACTGGCATAATCTGTAATGTTGATTCCATAATCTGATAAATTATTAAGTTAATATGATTAGTAAATACTGCATTTAAGGACAAAATGAGGGCTTAACATAAAGTACTATTCATTCCACTTTTTTTGTGCATCTTTATATGTAGACATATACAAATCGTTGATAAGTCCGCATATTTCAGAAGTTCAAAGCGTTTGTGGGCTGAATAGCGATTCATGTTATCCTTTCTTTCTCCCAATAATGGGTAAGGGGGTGTTTTAGGGTAACAATAAGGCTTAGCGCATGATATACATCTGATATATGTCAGCCTACTCACTGACAAATCAAATATTTCACTCTATCACTGCATAAAGTCCAAATAAAAAACACTTCCTCAATAAAAGGGGTGGGGGTATGAATTTCAAGTACCTATATTTTTGAGTTCGAGGGAGTGAGATAGCTGTTGCATGAGAGTGATACCGGAAATGCTCATAAATGAAAAACAACTCCACACCCGATAGGGTAGGAGTCATTTCTCTAACTTGTAAAGCGACTTAAAATCAGAATTTGTATTGGTATAAAACTTCTTGAAAGAGGTTATATATGTCCCCTTAAGAGTTTCGTACCAACTCCGATTTAAAGCGTAGAAGTTTGTATGAGGGCGGATTATGGCTGTTGTGTAAAGTGAAATCAAAATAATCGCCAATTGTGGCTTCGGTAATCTTACACATTGTATCGCTCTCTTTTTTTTCGTCTCCACGAACCTTGAAGGTAATGCCATTAGCTTCAAATATTCGTCCAAGTCTTTCCACGAAGGCAGATTTGGTTACATAAGATTGACTTCCGACTTCTTCCCGGAAATCTTCTTCTATCTCTGCCAGTACCTTCGGGCTGAAACGCAACTTCTCACCTTGTTGAAGGTTGTAGGCTTTCAATTCCTTCTCAATCTTACTCTTAGAGTAGTTAGCTGCTTCAATCGGAGCTTTACCAATCTTCAAGTAAGCTTCAATGATAAAGTAATGTTCACTGTGCATGGTTTCCAACTGCCGGACTTCCGCATCGAAATCGAAATTGGGAATCCGCTGTTTATTGCGCTCCAGTCGCTCCAACTGACTGACAAGATACTTCCATACATCTTTAGTTGAAAGCTTCTTCAACGGCAGGTAGTCATCCTCTCCAACTCCCTGGCTGTTGTCTATTACTCGTAATCTGAAATGCCCGGTTTCATTGTAAGCATTGACTAGTGCTTGTGGAGATTGATAATATCCTTTGACCCGTTCTTCATTGAACGCATGGTCGATTGATTCCTCTGTGAGTTCACCTTCATCATTCAGAAACTCATTAAAGCTAAGCTTCGTCAACTCCTTCTGAAGAACCTTCCTTGTAATCTCATCAACCGAATTATCGTATTTGTCCTTAATGGTGACATAGCTTTCGAGTTTGGTTGTAATCTCCGTTTCGACTTCCTTGTCACTCTTGACTTCCAGTTTGTCGTCAGTGTTGGTGATAAATGTCAGAGAGTTGTATCTTCTGTCTCCGTCCAGCTTGTTGCGGAAGCGTCCTTGTATCTGAACAGCTTCGGTAAACGGGTCAATCATCGTGTGCATGGCTTGCTTGTAGTTGCTAAGTACAAGTATGTCCACCAATTTGTTAATCTTAATATCCACAGCCGAGAAGAAGCGTGCGGTGAATAAGTTAACCTTAGCCAGTGGTAATTCCAAACGGTCATGTGTATAATGCAGCTCCATTCCCTTCAACTTCTTCACGCTCTTATCCGAACAGAATATTTTGTAATCTTCGTCCTTAATCAGTCCTTCCGCCAATAGTTTCTGTATAATGGCAGCGATACCGTCAGTACTCTTATAAAAGATACAGATACATTTGGACGTAGGCAGCAATCTTCTCAATTTTTCAAACAGGGTTCTGTTGAATGAGCGGGTGACAATCAAAGTTGCTTCCTTCTTGTAGTCGTAGTCCGGCACAATTCTCAACCACTTAAAGCCGCCCTCTAGGAACTTCCGATTACGTGTTCCTAATGGTGTAGCCGACACGTATGCCTTGCGTTCGTAATCAAAAAAATCATCAATGCGGATTCCCGGTCTATACCCTGTGTCTTGTACCAATTTCTCACATTCATCATACAGGCAGAAGTAATCCTTATGCCAGTCGATTTTCAACTTCTCAAATGTAGGTATTAACTTCGCCTTATACCCTTCGGGGGTAGTGACCAGCTTCTTGGGCGCATATTTATCGTTCAGCAGGTAGCTTTCTATCATCTTCTTGGTAGTCTTCTCATATATTCCCAGGTAGTCAGTGCCTTCCGTCTTACCTATAATTACAGGCACAGCAGGTTCGGTAATAACAGAATTGCGTTTACATTCCAATTCGGCATAGGTAGCACCGATACCCGGCTCGACCTTCTCAATAATACGATTTGTCGGAGTGCCGTTATCGGGATAGCCTTCCCGTTTATAAAGGTTTAGGAGTGTTTCTCCTTTACTGATTGTCAGTTCTTCACGCTCAAGTCCAATTATATCAAATGATAATTCCATAATCATTTAATTTTAAAGGTTTGAAAGTCTTCAAATGTTACTTATATAGACACTTGAAGAGTTTTATACCAACCGGAATTATCCGACTACAATACTACTTCAAGTGCTTATTTGGAGAAAAGGAAGAGGCGCAATACCTCTCCCTAATCATTTGAGACTTCTAAATAAATTCTTTCCTGTTTATGAACCCCTTTTCGGTTAAGAACTTATCAATACTCTCGTTTCGTGGAATGCTGAACTTCACTACTCCCCGAAAGAATTTGTAATATCCTCGGAAGTAGGTCACTCCGTCCTTTGTTACGGCTGGCTTTTTGTAAAAACACTTCCTCTCGTTCATCATGCGTTCAAGTAATTTCTGCACAAAGGTTTCATCCTTGACTACGGGATGTTCGGTCGCAAGGTAGTCCGTAGCCTCCCATTTCCCTTGAAGAAGGTTGAAGACTACCTCTACCGTATCTTCATCGACATACGTACCGTCCTCTTCCGTACAACCGTTCGGAAATTTTGCCACAAAGTAATAGTAGGGCATACCTTGCGTTACATAAGGAACTACAGTGAGTTCAGCGAAATTCAATACTGCATTTACTGCCCATTTTATTACTCTTAAGTCAACAGAGTTGCTCTGCCTTGTCTTACTTATCCGGAGAGTATTATCTCCTTGGATAAGATTTAATTCATTTCTTTTCATGCTTCATGAATTAATTGATTAATAAATTAGGTGCGGGCATAAGAAACGGCTTCCACAACTAAGTACATTGCTTACAATAGAACACACTTCACCCATGATTAAATCTAAGTGATATGTCATTCTAAGTTAAGACTTCCGGAATGAACCGGACAACTTAGTTGCAGAAGCCGCTACGTATTGTAGATAGATTTTACTCTAATTGCTGACTAGCTTCTTATAGAGGTTATACCTCGGTGTGAGCCTTTATATAATATGGAACATATATGTTCACAGGCTCTTATTTAATTGTGGAAAGCTGATTCCACCTGCACAGAACTCAAATCTCTTTTTAAATTCTGCTGCAAAGGTAACAACTTAATCGTAAATTCCAAACAAATTCCATACAATATTTACGGTCTATCCCACGGCTCTTTCATTTAAAAATGCGCAGAAATCTCAAATGGCATGACTAATAGCCCGTTAGCAGTTATTTGTTCCTTCATCCGAAACAACACAGATATTGAAATCTGATGTTAGTAATAATATAACTATCATACAATCAAATATTTGAGTAGTTGTATCAAAGTTAAATGAAAGAGCCGTGCGGTCTATCCCCAAATACGTACTTCACGACCTTCGCATTAGCCCTGTTCTCATTGACGAAATCCCGCTCAATGTAGATGTCCATTACCCTCATTGTTTCATCAACATGATTTAACGCTGCATGGACTGTATATTTGTCAATTCCGACCTTATTGAGTGCTATGGTAGCCCATGAGTGACGTGCTGCATAGAACTCCAAATCATCAATTTTTAGTATCTTGCCAATCTGCTTTAGCCCAAGGTTAATGGCTCTGTTGAAGTTGTTGGCGGTATTGTACATCTGATAGAATCTGAACACCCGCCTGTCTGTATAATCCTTGTACTTCTCCATGAGGAAAGACAAAACAGGAAGAATGTTGACCTTCATCTTCGCTTTGTCAAGCCTTCTGTCTGTCGTCTTGCTTCTGTAATAGGTGATAGCATTGTCTTCAATCTCATCACAACTGTGTAAATCAACGGAGTTCATTCCCATAAGACAGAAGGACAGAATAAAACAGTCCTTGGCTAAATTGAACGGGCAGATTCTTTCCTTGCCATTGGTGTTACAAATATAGGGCAGCTTCAATATCTGATTAATTGTTTCTGCCGATAATGCCCGTTTACGTGTGGCTTCCTGCTTGGGAACTTCGACATGCTCAAATGGAGAGTGAGGTATCAGAATGATATTCTTATCATAATCGTTATATTTCTTCTTGGCTTCATTGAAGAGATGCCTTATGCTTCCCAAATAGAGTGAAACTGTCCTGTTGGAAGGTGTTCGTTTACCCTGCTTCTGTAATTGAAGCACCAGTTTTTCTCTTTTGAGGTTGAGGTGAGCTTTGAAGCCATTTAGAAGTTGAGAGGTCACTTCATCCGTCTTTAAATGCTCCTTGCCTAAATAGCTTATGAAGGAATTGAGGGCAGACTGATAATTCTTCTTTCCTTTGATGTCTGTCGTCTCCAACCACTCCTTACAATATTGAATGAAGTCTATGGACTGCGTCTGCTCCCGTTCCGATTTGAGGAAGGAAAAAATATCATCCAAAGTGTAGTGATTTACCTCTAATTGAAGTTTGGCGCATTTCTCTTGGTAGGTACTGATTAGCTTATCTACTTCTCTCTTTACGGTAGTACCTTCCTTGAAATTGAAGGATTTGGTTAAATCCTTAGAGGTTACAAACAGGCTGCTAGATAGCCTTTTAACCTTTCTGTCCTGTGTAAATCTCACTTTGACGTTGTAAGTACCGTCACTCCTTTGTTTGTCCCGTTGGACTTCCGCCTTGATTGTCAGCATCTTAATCTGTTAATTTGGGGTCAACAATAGGTCAACAACAAGGAAGATTAAGCAATATTTAGGGTCACCCGTAAATTCTAGTGGGGTTATGCATAAATTTTAGTTAGTCTATAC
>CAQBGY010000163.1 GCA_948759685.1 uncultured Eubacterium sp. | reverse complement strand
TACCATTCTTGTACCAGTAGCAGTACCCTGATTTATCATAATATAGATAATCGTTCTTGTCTGAATCCTTCGGTTGGTACTTACCATAACAGATTAACTCATATGTCCCCTTATTAAAGTAATGCTCTTCGTCCTCTGGGTGAAACAGGTACGTGCAATTATTCTCCAACCCATCATTCCACGCCTCAATTAAATCTCCCACCTCATGGTGGACGATTGTGACCTCATTCCTTCCATCGCCACTGGTCAGTGTCCCAACCGTTGCCCCTACCTTTAATCCTGTTGGATCTTTGAAGGAATAACCATCCTTTTCCATCGTAGGCTCTTTACTAGCCGCCTCCGTTGGCTTCGGAGTGACTGTAGCCTTTGCCTCCTCCGTTGGTGCAGCCGTTTCTGTCGGTACCTTAGTTGGTTTCGTAGTTGGTGTTGGCGCTACTGTAGCTACCTCCTCCTCTGGCTCAGGAGTAGCTGTTGGCTCTGGCGTAGCTGTCGGAGCCTCCGTAGGGGTTGGTACTACCTCTTTCGTCGGCGTTGGCTCCGGCGTGCTCGTAGGTTCTGGGATTGGGGTATTCATCAACTCCAAATCTCCTTCATCCGGAAGATTCCCATCCTCATCCGGCTCCTCCTCCGTAAGTGTAGGTGTTGTCTGCTGTATTGGTGTTACTGAAAGTTTCGCTGTTGGATCAAATTCAAAGTCAAAATCATCCCCCGTGTTCTGCTCGATCTCGGTTGGTGTTGGAAAGAGTATTGAAGTGTCCTCCGCCTCCTGTCCGCACCCTCCAAAAACAATCAATGTCGCAATACCCGCAATCGCTGCAAGGTAAATCTTCTTATCCATCCTTTCTACCTCCTCTTTGTA
This sequence comes from uncultured Eubacterium sp., assembly GCA_948759685.1. Next base: position 6,222 of record CAQBGY010000163.1, on the reverse strand, counting down.
TGGAACATTTTACCACTTACTGTTACCTCCGTCAATGCTGACTTTTTATAAATGGTAAGAAGAGAAGATTGGGTTGAAAAGGGCTAGGAGAAAGAGGGGAATTGGCTGATTCTTTTGATTGAAAAATCCCGACCTCTCATACTAATAAGGGGTATACCAAGAAACATTTATTCCACCAATCTGTACTTACAATAAATTATTCTCTATGCATTCATCTTTCTAGCAAATCTATTGTTTTTGCAAACACATCATTGTATAAAAAAATATTCTCCGGAAAACCTACCCATTGATAAAAGAATGACTCTGGGAAATAATTTTCTTGATCAAGAACATCATCATATTTTCCATCTAGTCCTTCTTCATGGAGCATTTCTTTCACAATCAAAATAGTGTCTTCGTACATTGTACGTCCGTGCAATCTTCCAACACTCCTCCCCATCGTAAAATCCATCATTCTCAATTTACCTTCGCTATTCATCCCCCAAATCCATTCAGAAAATCTCTTAGACGTTTCAGCTATTTCATAAATAGCATTTGTTGCAACTACTCCGGACCATGCTTCAGACAATGTTTTATATTGCGCACTCCCTTTCTGCGCCTCAGCTATATAGGTATAGAAACGGTTTGTCAAAATCATATTTCTCTTTGCACTTACTGGTATAAATGTTCCCAAGACGGCTTCTGCACCCACACGCATGAACAAATCCGCAACATCCACAGTTCCGCTTCCACGCGGACTAACATGACATGCACTCAAAACTACAACAGGCGGAACTCTAAAATCATTTTCATCAGCCATCCAAAATTCGTTACCAACCATTAATCCAGCCATATTACTTCTTCTATCATAATAACCATGTGCCGATATATGCAAAATGTCTGCATCCAAATTATCAGAAATAAATTTCTTCAAATCCCTTATTGTTAATGTTTCACAATATATGACTTGCATTTTCCCATTCTCTTTGCTCAGTTTTTTCAAGGAATGGACAATACTATCTGAGCAGGATCTTATAATTCGGTTCTGCGAATCATTTAGTACACATTCTGCAAATGCAATTTTACATCGATTACCATAATATAGTTGCCGATGTTTAACCATCTCATTTTGAACACATCTTGTTAACGGACTTAAGGGTCTATATGATATCTCCTTATAACATTGTAGTGACGTATCTGAATCTCCTATTATCGCTAAACCAATCGGAAAATCGGAAAATATAGTGATATGTTTTGCCCAATTGACTGCCCATATTTGTTCTTGCGTAAGCTTCTTTTCAAGCATTTTTCCTATATCACGCAAAGTCTTATGCACATATTTATTATTTGTTCCTTGTTTGCAATTAATCTCTAATTCATTTAGTTTTTCAAATAATCCTTTTCCTGCTACTGGTAATTCGACAAGCAATGCTCCTTTTGCAATTGCACGATGTATACCTAATAGTTTGATAACCTTTTTTTCATCATCCGGTAATTTCGTTGTTAAGCCACCATAATTTATTTGCGCTTGAGGAACGCCCGGCATAGTAATAACAACATTTACCCTTGTGTCCTCCTTTGCCTTTTTCATCCCTTTGGAGAACATTGCTTTGAATGTGGCACTATCATCTCCGTTAAAACCTTTACAACTAATCAGCGCATTATGATGTAACAACTGATTCCATATCAAATCTGCACATGTCCTAAATATGTTCACCGAATTAAAAACTGCATTATAAACATAGTCCGCTTTTCCATATTGTCTGGCCATAAAGAGTGCTGGCAACAATAATTGTTTTTCAGTATCCAATAAATACTGCTTATCTATGTCAGCAAGTTTTTCACCATCTTTTAGATTTCTTTTATCAAAGAGAACATTCCATTGCTCAATAAGCAAGCTTACTGACAAATCCGATATTGATACAGCTCCCAATATGGCATCAAAACTTTTCGCTTTATTCTTTACCTCTTCTAAACAATCATCTGCATATATTATAAGTGTAGGTTCAAATGGAAATGGAAACTGAAACAAACCCATGTCTGGCATAATAAGAATCTCTTGCGAAACATCATATGCCATATCTAGCACTTCAGTATCTATATCGTATGTGTCCATCTCCGTTCGCGGCATATGCAAGCAATACTCTATCGCTGGTAAAATGGGAGTTAATGATTCATCAAACAGATGCATTCTACCACTGTTGATCAGCTTTAATGCAGACACATCCGACACCCGAAGAATCGGCTCTATGTCTTCAAGCTTCCCCTTAAACAGAATTACATATCTATAATATTGCGGAACATTATAATTCATCATAACATCCTCTCGCCAAAAAAATCTCTCTGCTTTCACTAAAACGTTTTTATTTTCAAAGTCATTCATTTAAAACTTCAAATCTATTATACCTTACAATGATATAAACACAATCCGAAAATTTCCTTCTTCACAGCCTGTTTTTCTTTGTATTGATGACACCCAAAGTTCGGCAAAAAATTTGAGGATGTCTCCAAACTTTTTGACCATGCGGCACATAACGGTTCCAACTACCTGAATGGGCATTGTTTCGTAAGCATAATGCTCTGCGTCTCGATATGGGATAAAAACAGGGTTCATTACCTGTCTGTCCCGCTCGGATACCGTATGTGGCAAAAAAGGAATCAAAGCTCGAACTTGCCGTGTCCATGATCCGCCAGGTAATGCCGGAATTCAGCGGTAAGAACCATGTTATCATCCTCTGTGACAGCTGGTATGTCAAAAAGAACCTTGTTTCCATTGTGGATGAATACCAAAACCTTGGCCTGATCGGGAATGCACGGTCGGATTCCGTCCTTTACGACCTCCCGCCACAGCGGACGGGAAAAAAGGAACGGCCTGCATCGCATGGGAAAAACTTTCCATCCAGGATGACTTTACACTGTCCGATGAAAAAATCGGGGGTTATTACATGGCAGTGCGCCGTGTCCTCACAAATATATTTGGAAAAAAGGAAGTCCTTGCATATGTAACCTCCCCGGAAAAGGGTTCCAGCAGCAGACGGCTGTTCTTCAGCACAGTGTCCCCGGAACAGTTGCAGCTGTCCTGTACATGGCAGGAAAAATCCCAACTGAACCAGACGGGGCAGCCATATGCAGTTTATCCCCCTGATGTTGTATGTTTTCCGATGGGACATAGAGGTGAATTATTACGAACAAAAAACATTCTGGTCATTATGCAGTTATATGGTCCGCAGCCGTAAGGGGATTGAAATGTTAGTCAATCTCGTCAACATAACATACTGCGCAATGAAGTTGTTGCCATACCAAGAGGAAACATTTTCAAAATACCGGGCAGCAAGTGTACAGGAGTTTCGGTTTGCGTTAAGTGAACAGATACGCCAGCAGGTATTTTATGCCATTTTCGTGGAAAAAGTCGAAACCAGTATAAAATCAAACGCCTTAATCAATGCCTTAAAACAGTTCATTCAGAAACAAGGGTATCATTTATAAAGTTGTAAAGTGGTGTTGTTTTAAAATATTTATGTATTATCAGAATAAATTCTAATCAACAGTTCCAAAACAGTCCGTTTTCATTTTGATTTGAATACGACGCTCTAATTCTCGCAAATCATCCCAACTTTGTATCCCAACATATTCCTCTGTATTAATCTTTAAACGTAAAGACTCAACAAACACCGGATTGATCATAAAGCAACACCCTTCAAAGTCATCTACCAAAAATCCTCTTAAACAACTCATCCCTTCACTAAACGAAAAACCTTGTTGTGTTACCATTTGATATTTTTTTCAATAATTTATGTCAACAAAAATCCCTAAAAAACCTATCTCATACAGAAATTTTATTTTGTCCCTATACGCCTGTATTTCCGTATCCTCCGTCGAAAGTTTAATATGAAATTTATTCGACATAATAATAGTTTTTATCTCCTTCTCATTTAATAAAAGCGTCCCTCCAGTAAACTGCAAAATATTTTCCTTAATTTCCTTCCAAATCGTTCCAAATTCATTATAAAATTCGGAATTAATAATTGTTATAGATGCTGCCTTTATTGTCGCTTTTATCGTTTCTTGATTAATTGGCAATCCCGATTTCGAATGCCCATAGAAAATATTTAATATTAAACTCAGAGACAATAATAATTCCCTCGGTCGCCAAAATGTATATCTTAACATATACAAAAATAAATCTACAGTATACTCTCTCCCACCTTCTGTTTTTACCGTAACCTTAGTAGGAATTGCTTTATATTTCTTTTCTAAAATCTGACTAAAAATCTCTTCTGGAAGTTTCTGTTTTTTTTCCTTACTTGATAATGGATAATTATTTAGCACTTCCAATCTTTTTCTTACCATTATAGCAAGTTCCATTCCCGTCCAACTTATTTCACAAAATCTACTTCCATATTTATATTTATCCCTATTGTGTTCAAGAATTTCCATAAATAAATCCTTCGGTAATAAAAAACAAATATCCAGTAATTTGTACAAAGAATTATTTGCTTTTCCTTTTATATCTTGAACCAATTCCATTAATGAAGACATCCACTTTATCTCAAAAAGAGCCTTTTGCTGTTGCTCTGAAGGTGAATTGGACAAAGAATTTTTTCTAAACATATCTGATGCGACATCAAAACCATCTAATGTAAACAAAATCCTTTTCTGGCATTCATCCAATCCTTTGTAAAATTTATCTATGACATCCCTGCCTATTACTTTTTTCAACAAATTTTCATGATTCAACTGGGCTTGTATATCACTGGCAAAGAAACGCTCATCATTTCTACTACCCTGAATAACATCATTAAAAAAATTATATGTATTTGCCATTGCATAATTATAAATAGTAGTAGAAATAGTATCACCATTTTCCCATCTACTCCTGCTATCAATTATCTCTAAAACTGCATTAACATAATCAACCGCCTTTTTAAACTTCTTCTTTTGTGTAGGTGAAAGTATACAATTAGACTTTTTATATTCACATGCAACAACATACATTGAATATAATACAATATATACAATCCATATATATTCAATAACTTTTTCGTATGTAAAAATTTCCTCAATATCATTTTTTAAATTTTTATTTCCATCATATGGTGCATGGAATAAATAATTATATATTTCATTCAAATTAAAAGCATCTATCCTTAATTCGATTACACCTTTATATTTTTCTTTATTGCTTGAATGGAAATATAACTTAGTAGTGGTTTTTCCACTTCCCTTTCTCCCCACTAAAATGTACGATTCTTGAGATTTTATCTGCTCAAAATAAAATGTATTGACAAATAACCTCTTATCCAGTGTAGGTGCATATTCCGCTTTTTGATTATAAATTAACTTTTGTAATTTTTCATGCATATCCATAATTAAATATTCAGACTTTTTAGAATAGATAACACATGTTGAAATAATGCAATCCAAAAAAATATTATTATATAATTGTTTCGACTGTTGAGTTATTATACGTTTCCCTTTACTAGTTTCAAATTGTATTTGATTAATCTTTTCTCTCACCAAAGAAGTCAAAAAATCCGGAACAGAATTTTCACTATATTTACCTTCTATAGATAACACTAATGGAAATATTCGAAAGTCATTATCATCAAATTCTTCTATACTTTCTTCTAATATTTTATTTCTCTTACTTATCCTTTCTTTCATTAATTGGCATTCTTTATATACCCCTGATTCCACATACTCTTCCTTTAGATTCATATATTTCTTTTTATAGTCTGGAGTACAAATCACAATTATGGAATCAACTGTAATAATTTCTTGCATAAATTCATTCAAATCATTTCCAACTGATAAGTCTTTATCAAATAAAAATTCAATATTGTACTCTTTACTTCTCGCCATTTGATCAAGATACCTAACAATTGCTGAAACATCATCTGGTTTAGCATCAGAACTACAATAAGATATAAAGCAACGTGCTTTTTTCATGCAATTTCCCTCTCACTCTCAAAAATATAGTATCTTATAACCACTTTTTTATTCTCTCTCATCTTTCCTGTTTAATATCCCCATATATTAATTTGCTACATTCCACAAAAACAACCTAAAATTTAATATAATTTTATAGCCTAAACAAATCCCAATTTCTTAACACCAATACTTTTTTGCAATCATTCTACCTTTTTCCTCTTTTTCCGTCAAGATTTTTCAAAAAAATTGTGGTGCAATTTATTTCACCATTTCCATTTATCAAATTTACCCTCTCCCCCAAAAAAGAAAAAG
>CAQBGY010000162.1 GCA_948759685.1 uncultured Eubacterium sp. | reverse complement strand
CAGCTCATTGAAAACAAGCAGAAATTTATCGGTCAGATAATGACAAGCAAATCACCAGTGCGCTCATGTGAGGATGTGGACGAAGCGGCGCTCACTTATGCGGAGGTGAAGGCTCTGGCTACCGGAAATCCCTATATTAAACAGAAGATGGACCTTGATATTCAGGTATCAAAGCTGAAATTGATGAAAGCGAACCATACAAGCCAGAAATACCGCCTTGAGGACAATATTGCAAAGCATTACCCGCAGCAGATTGCTATTCTGAAAGAACGTGTCAGCGGCATGACAGCGGACATTCAGACTGCAAAGGAGAACCTTCCGGTGGATAAGGAACAGTTTGTGATGAAAGTCGGGGATAAGGTTTATACGGATAAGAAGGAAGCGGGAACCGCACTTGTGGAGATGTGTAAGGAGATGAAAACCGTCAATGTTTCTGCCACAGTCGGGGAATATGCAGGGTTTAAGATGGCTGTGTCCTTTGATTCGTTCAACCATAAATTCGTGATGAATTTAAAAGGGCAGCTTTCCCATAACTTTGAGATTGGTGCAGACCCTCTCGGCAACATTGCCCGCATCAACCATGCACTGGAATCCATGCCGAAACAGCTTGCTGAAGCACAGAGCAAACTTGAAAACGTGGAACGGCAACTTGAAACGGCAAAAACGGAGGTAAACAAGCCTTTTGCACAGGAAGCGGAGCTTGCGGAGAAGCTGGAACGCCTTTCCGCCTTAAATGCGTTGCTGAACATGGACGAAAAAGGCGATAATGCTATTGGATTGGACGATACCGCTGATATTGATACTATCGGGGAGCAAGAAAACAGCAGTCAGGAAACTTCTGGACATGATGTCCAGAAGTTAAAGGAAAATATTTTCGAGAAAGCATATACGGAAGAAATAGCTGCGGATGTGCCGATGCCTTGCCCGACAGGGAATATAGGGCAGGAATTTGTTGCGGAGAACCGCAGACCGCAGGGACTAAAAATAGCGGCTGGAATGGCTGACAAGCCTGTGCAGAAGGCATCGCTGAAAGAAAAACTGGAAGCGTTCAAGAGAAAGGCGGCGGGAGCAGAGAAGCCGGATATGGGGAAAGCAAAAGGGAAGGAGGAAATGCTGTAGACATAAAGAATTCATAAAAATCTTGTTGCAATAACCGCCATAAGATAATAAAATATAAGCAGGAAAGTATGAAGTATAGCAGAAAAGCCATACTAACAAAGGAGGTGTTTCTTATGGCAACTTCAAGTATCACGAAAAATTTTGTCATTTCCGGCAAGGAACAGGTGGAGATGTTTGTCAATGCGATTGAAGAATCTGCCAAAAACCGTCCTATCCGAAAGCCTGTGGCTGTAAAATTTATTAAAGGTGAAGAAGAATTGCGGGAATTGATGAGATTTAGGGAAATGAAAGAAAAGGAGAAAATGAATGCTGATAAGTGATAAATTTTATGCAGTCAACATTCGTGAGTATCTTGCATTGGGAAATGATCCCGAAGCCGGAGAGCCTGCACTTGTCAAGCTGCTCTCCGGGTTTTCCTGTCCAAAGAACCATGATGTCGAACGCTTCTTGAAAAACAGTGCAATAGAGTTTACTAAAAAGAATCAGTCGGTTACATATGTTGTTATTTCAGTAAAAGATGGCGGTCTGCTTGGTTATTTTACACTTGCATTAAAACCTTTGACGGTTAGGGGTAAAACGGTGAGCAATACTACAAAAAAGAAATTGCTTCGTATCAGTGAATTAGATAAAGATTCTGATACTTACACTATGGCTGCTTATCTGATTGCCCAGCTTGGGAAAAATTATGCAAATGAGAGAAATAAGGAGATTACGGGAGAGGATCTGATAGAACTTGCTTGGATGGTGATTGAGGAAGGACAGTATATGTATGGCGGCATGGTAACATTTTTGGAAGCGGAAAATGAGGAAAAGGTCTTATCTTTCTATCGTAACAACCGTTTTTCACAGTTTGATACCAGACAGACCGCATCAAGTACAGAGGAACCGCATGAGCTGGTGCAGCTTTTACGCCTGCTCTGAGGAAATAATTTATGATAACCGGGCTGCTGATGTCCGGTTGTAAATATAGTAACTGAAAGGTGTATGGAAAGTATTATTTATAGAAATCCATGCACTTTTTTATTTTGGGGAATATCGTCTTGGAACGATTCAGGGCGGTATTTTTCTATGCAAAAAAGAAAGGATTGAGCATATGGCAGATACAAATGGAAACAGAGTTTCCATGACAGAGAAACAGAAAGTAAAGGAAATCACTGACAGGCTGGAGGAAGGCTTGAAGGAGCTTTTTGAGAGCGAGAAATATAAAAACTATCTTACAACCATGTCAAAATTCCATAATTACAGCTTCAACAACACGCTGCTGATTACTTTACAAAAACCGGATGCGAGCTTGGTGTGTGGCTATCAGGCATGGCAGAAAAACTTCAACCGCCATGTGAAAAAAGGGGAAAAGGCAATCCGTATCCTTGCCCCTGCGCCTTATAAAATCAAAGAGGAACGGGACAAGTTAGACCCTGTGACCGGGGAGATGGTTTTTGACGAGAATGGTATGCCGCAGAAAGAGGAAGTAGAGGTTAAAATCCCCGCCTTCCGTGTGGTATCCGTATTTGATGTGTCGCAGACGGAGGGAGAGCCACTCCCAGAACTGGAAGCGAAAGAGCTTTTATCCACGGTAGAGGGATATGAGGATTTTATCAAGGCAATTACTTATGTTGCGCCTGTTCCGATTGCTTTTGAAGATATTCCCGGAGATTCAAAGGGATATTTCCATACAGAGGAAAACCGGATTGCGGTGCAGGAGGGCATGAGCGAGAGCCAGACATTGAAAACGCTGGTGCATGAAACCGCACATTCCATGCTGCATAATAAGGAAATCAATCAGGATATTCTTGCACCCGTAAAGGACAGGAACACCAAAGAAATCGAAGCGGAGGGCATAGCTTTTACAGTTTGCAGCCACTTTGGAATTGATACTTCCTCATATTCCTTCTATTATATAGGCGGCTGGTCGTCAGGTCGTGACATGAAGGAGCTGAAATCTTCCCTTGACACAATCCGCAGGACATCATCAGAACTGATTACAGGCATTGAGGAACAGCTCAAAGAAATTTGGCGTGACCGGGAAATGATGAGTGGGCAGGAAAAAGAGAGCCTTCTGTTAATACAGAACAGCGATTTATCGGAATACAGCCTTGTGAATGTACGGGGAATGGATGCGGCGGAGATTGTGGAAGCGCTGTCTGATATGAATGATGATGACAGGCTGAACGCCGCCGCATATCTGGAAAGCAGGGGCGCATGGGTAACGGAGATTGCCAATCAGGATACGAAAGAATTTGGGGAATACCATCTTGATGTCTGTTACAATACGGATACAAATGAAGTAATTGACTTAAATGCAGAAAGGGAACGGAAAGAAAAGGCAAAAGAGCCTGTTGGGGCAGATGATGTTATTGTTAAGATGGTGTATGAAGATGGGGAACAGTTTGAAATAGCCCGAATTACGAATAAGACACAAGAAGAAGTAAAAGAAATTTTGCAGGATATGTTAGAACGGGTTGATTCTGTCTGGGAGGGAGATGTGGAAAAGTATTTTTCCGATAATCAGGTGGAATATATCCCTGTTTTTGTTAGGAATGGCAAAAACCCTGTGATACCAGAGTTTTATGATTATGAAGTAAACCTTGAAACAGAAGAAATAGAAGCAGCATCAGAATTACCCATAATGAAGCAGGCGGAGCAGCTCATAAACCGCATGGAATTTTCAGGGACAGTATTTGATATGGAAGAAAAAAATTTGATTATGAACCATGCTTATAAGTTGGACAACATGGAGGAAACGGTTTCCCTTGCAAGGGCTGTTGCGGGACAGAAAAATGACATTTCCCTGCTCATGGAAACGATGGACAAGGCACAGGCGGAGATTGATGCGCTCCCCGGTGGCATGATTGGCTTGTCTGAAATGCACGAATACGGCTACACATGGGAGGAAATGCTGCCACTCACAAAGGAAACGGCAATAGAACTGTTTGAACGTGACCTGCCTGTGTACCAGCTCCACGAGGACGGTTCGGAAACCTTGATAGAGGGAGAGGAACAGATTACGGAGTATGATGGTATTTTTGGCATAGAAAAGAACGATTGGGAAAACGAGAGGGCGTTTCGTTCCATGCAGGAGGAACTTGCGGGGAGCGCACCAGTAAAAGAAGCGCAGCTTTTATATGGCGATACGGACAAATATGGCATTTACCAGTTAAAAGACAGCCCGGAGCTTCGGGATTTTCATTTTGCAGGTACAGAGGAATTATTGAAAAGAAACCTTCTGTCCGATGACTTTAAGGAAATCCAGCCGGGAAATTATAACCTTGTCTATACGGGGGAGCTTTCGGACATTCAGGGACAGACACAAAGCGAAAAACTGGGTGCGCTTTATGTAAAATTCAATATAGACCACCCGGCAGACTACAAAGGACATTCCCTTTCCGTCAGCGATGTTGTTGTGCTGCATGAGGACGGGAAGAACAGCACACACTTTGTAGATTCCTATGGTTTTACGGAACTTCCACATTTTACAAGGGCATTGGAGGGCGTAAAGGAGCAGGAGGCAGATAAAACGGAAATGGAACTGACGGAGGAAGAAAAACAATTTCTTGAAACAGACAGTGCGCCTTTGATTGCAAAAAAGTTTCTTGCATGGGACGAGATTGAAGATTTGGGGTATCGTTTTTTTGAGGAGGGGTATATTGACAAATTTAAGCCGATGGAAAAAGCATTGTTTGGCGGGGGCTTGGTATCCGATTATAAAATACATGATATAGCCCGCCGTATGCAGGGCGGCGAGGATGTCCGTGAGGAACTTGCAAAGGCTCTTATCGGCAGTTATGAACGGGTAACAGAAGTAGGGGAATATGATGCCGTTGCAGTATTCGGAAAAGATGCTGTGACTGTTACTTTTGGGAATGCCACAAAGCAGATTTTCTATGAGGAAATGGGAACAGCTTTTCTCGGTCTGTTTGAGCGTGAGTATAAAGACATTGAGCAGGCAAGAGCCGCCGAAGAACAGGAGAAAGGGATTGCGGAAGATGCCACTTCTGGACATGATGTCCAAAAGCCAGAAACAGAGCAGTCAGAAACAGAACAATCGGAGCAGCCGGAAACAGAGCAGTCAGAAACGGAACAATCCGAACAGAAGCAGCCGGAACAGAATGAGCCAGAAAAATCTGCTGAAACATTGGAATTTGCAGACATGGAAGATGAGGACGAAATCATTGACCTCGGAGATGACAGGGAACAGGTGCTTGCGGAACTGAAACAATCCTTAGAGGACAGGCAGGACACTTCTGGACATGAAGTCAATCATTCTGCTTTGCAGAATGATTTGAAGTTGATGTCAGAGTTGGGAAAAGCAACGGAAACAGAGCTTGCCTTTCAGATTGCAGACCGTTACATCAGCATACAGGAAACAGAGGGCGGCTATGACTATTCCATTATGGGCGCAGATTACAAGGAGATAGACGGCGGCGTTTATGACAATCCTGATGTCAGTATCCAAGAAGCCCTAAATGACATTGTGGAGGATTTGAAAGAGAATCCCTTTGATAATGGCGCAAGGGGAAATATACAAGACAGCGATGAACTGATACCGATTGATTATGATGAATTGATGGAAAAAGTGGAGGAAGCGAACCACACCACGCCGCCGATTGATGTAGTGGCAGAGTTTAGGGCAAAAACAAAGGAGCTGTTCCATGAGATTAGCGAAATGAACCCGTCAGAGATTGAAGAAACCGTAAAATGCCATGTGCAGGCAAAGATTGACGAATCCGGCATAGCTGCGGAGATTGTGGATGTGGCAGTAGCCGGAAGCCGCTGCCGTGGCTTGGAACGTGAAGGCTCTGACCTTGACGTAGTGGTGGAGCTTTCCACAAATGAGCGTGAAGATGTGCTGTTTGACACGTTCAATGAGGGCGGGCTTCATATCGGCGGCATTCAAGTAGACATTAACCCGATTACCGCACAGAGGACGGGAACGCTTGAAACATACCTTCCGAAAGTGGAGGAATACCTTGACGGGGTGCGTGAGGCAAGGGAGAATGAGCCAGTAAGTATTTTTAATATCCGCATGAACGATGAGGAACGATGGTTTAAGAATACCAGCGGACTTGATGCAGAGGGATTGTGTAAAGCCTATGCAGAGTGTGACAAGCCTTTTGTGGAAATGGGAAAATATGGGGAATGTATTGAAGCGGCGGATCATGCTTATATTGAGCAGGGAAATAAGCTGGATTTTTCCATAGAGTTCAATGAGGAAACGGATAAAATAACCATATTTAACGGCAAAGATTTTGAGGAAAAAGGGCTGCGGGAAACCTTATTCCCGGAGCAGGCAGAACCAGAAATTACACTGACTGTTGCAGAGTGCGGTGAATTTCATAATTTGGGAGAGTTTTATAAGAATATCCTTACCGTTGATGAAGCAGTTGCAATCTGGAAACAGATACCGCCGGAGCGCATGAACGGTATCCCTGCAATCGGCATCAATATTCACACACCGGGAACAGAAGCGTTTGAAGATGTGGAAATTGATATTTTATCCGGAAAACGGATTGACCTTGACATATTGGAGTATATCCCCGAAATCAAGGACAGCCCGCAGGCGATGGAAGTGATAGCGGAGCTGGCGGCGAAATTTCCTGAAATGGAGATAGACGGCAACATGACGGAGGAATTTGAAGCAAAGGTATGGGAAAAGCGTCTGCCCGGTCTGATACCTGCAGAACAGCTTGCGGTGGAGTTTGACCGTTTCACTTTTGACTATGATACCGCCGCATACCGTGACAATGCCCGGAACATGACGGAGAACGTATCTGACCTTGCAGAGAGCATCAGCCGTGATAATACTTCTCACCTTATGGTATGGCTTGCTGATGTGATTGCAGAAGGGACAGACCCGGAAGAAACAAAGAGGGCGGCGGAGCTGCTTGAAAAGCTGGCAGAATACAAGCCCCTTGCCAAGATTGAGGAAATGGAAGAACAGAATTACAACATGGTGGATAATGTGCTGAATAACGG
>CAQBGY010000161.1 GCA_948759685.1 uncultured Eubacterium sp. | reverse complement strand
GAACAGTATTCTATGGAAAATATTATAGGTTGTGAATACAACATGGATAACGGTTATGTGGAAGTTTATTATTCTGACGGCAATATTTTGCAGTTGAAATGTGAAGAAATAGAAGCTAATCTGCGTACTACAGAACAATCGCTTGCGAAGATGCATAAGTTGTTGGATAGCAAGCCGATTGAGTATGTTGCAATGGCGTTGTCGGGAGAGCTACAAGCCTATTGTGACATAGAGGCAGATATGGTAAAGGGTATGTTTGGCACAATTGTTCAAGGCTATTTGAAGCAGGGATACAGTAAAACTATGGCAGAAGCGTTGGCAAGAGAATTTTTTAGATATGAAAGTTGAGGGATAATGTGACAGATACAGAGAAAAAAGTAATGGTGAGGCTATGCACGAAGATTTTGATAGAAACAGAACTTTACGAAATGGATATGGAAGTAAGGAATTTAGTGGATTGGGTATGCGTTTCGGAGCAGATGAAAGAGAATAACAATAAAATCCGCAGCCTGACAGGGGAATATAAGCAGATAGAGTCGGAATGTCGGGAGGGCATCGGGGAAAAGCTAGAACGTATGAAAAAATTGTGTGAGGAGCGTAATGGTTTGTATGAAAAGCAGAATGAGTTGAGAGGGCAGAGGGAGAAATTAGAGCGGGGGTTTGCAAAATAATAAAAGATATAAGTGTAAGGGCAGGCAAATATGATCTGCCTTTTCCTTAATGATATTTTATGACATGGTGCTAGCACCATGTGGTTAATGATTCGCTAGGAAAATATATTTGGATTTGACATTATTAAGAAGTTTGATGAATTCGCATGGCTAATGTGGTACAATAGTTTCGTAAATTAATAATTTTGTGATAAAAACAATATGTAGATGAATTAAGAATGTCGAAAGGAAACAAGAGGATTGTACAATGCTACGGATAAATATGTTGAAGTGATAGATTCAGAAAAGATAATCAGTATCGGTAAGTATCGAATAGGTACGGAGATTCCTTGTGGCGAATACTATTTATGGGGAAAAGATATTTGGTATTCTTATAAGAGAAAAAAGGAAAAAGAATATCATGAATACATTAGAGAAGTATATGATATATTTGAAAAAGGAGATGTTTTAGACTTGGAAGCAGGCAAAATGACATTAGTTGATAATTTGCATTATTTATGTGATAAAACAGATGTGATTTTACCTGAGCATATTTATAGAGTAGGAATAGAAATACCGGAAGGATATTATTTGTTTAAATTTGACAAAGCAATTTATAAGGAGCCAATATCTTATTGTAGGGATAAGGAAGAATGTGCGTTTGATATGCATGAGAATTATGCGTATTCAAGATATCATAGTGAAACGAAGAAATATGGATGTATTTTGGTAAACTCTGAAACAAGACACATTGAAGTCAAAAACGGTATTGCAGTTTACTACGGGAATAATAAGTTTGACGAGGAGCAAATAGTTAATGATTCTTCAATTGATGAAAATAGCTTTTTATGCAATGGGGTAAAAATATTTAGTTGCAAGATAACAGAATTGCTATTGTATGAAAAGCATAGTGATGGAGATAGATTTTGTGGCGAAATTCCTGTTGATGTGTTGAATTATTCTATATATACAATTGGAGATCAATTAAAATGGACGGCAGATGTAAAACCGCTATCCTTTCAGAATCCGGGTAGTATGTCTGTGAGGTTTATAGATATTTCTAATGAGGAAAATAGTTATGTAGCTAAAATAAATAACTTTGCTTATCATTATGATAGGGAGAGATACATTAATTGGTTTCATGTATCTGCCATATTGCCACAGTATTTAGTTGGCAAAGCTGTTTTGATTGAGTTAATTGAATATAATGGAAAAAGTATTTCGGAACCTTTAAAAAATAATATAAGCATACATAGGTATAGTGGTAATCAGGATATACAGAAGATATTTGAAAAGGAATTTAATGTATTGAAAGAATTGCTCAAAAATTTTGATGGAATTGACATTGAATATGAGGTAGAATATCTTGAAAAAGCACCAGATTTAATTAATGAGATTAATGTTTGCGTGCAAGAAATTTTGGAAAAACGTAATTCATATGAGAAGAGAATGGGCGATGCAGATAAGGAGATTATATTTTCAGTTTCAGCGACATATGATAAAAAATTCTATTGTTGTGCTAAGTTAGCAGATGTTGCTTATCAAGTAAATGCAAATGAGGATAATACAGAGTACAAAGTAATATTTAAAGGAACTCAAATAGAGCAAATAGAACTAATGAGTTATTTATTATATGATGCAACAAAGAAAGAGGATGTGCTTAATAGAGAGTACCTTAACGATAAAAGCTATATATTTTTTATAATGAATCATATTCAGCAAAAGATTAATAGTTTAAATGAAAAGTATGGTTATTCCTCTGTGGTTACAAATTCTGTTTTGGTTCGTATTATTAAAAATATCAATAAATGTTTACAACAAAGGGTAGATGATATATATTCTGATATAAGTAGAGAGGGGCGGGTTCAGACTAGATGGGGTAATGAGTATCGTTTATTTATGTTGGTCAGCAAGTATGTATCGGGTACACATTATCAGTATCATTGCGATTGGTTGGGAAAACAGAGTTATGATGTTTATTTAGAAAAATATAAAATAGCGATAGAGTATCAGGGACAACAGCATTATGAAGCTGTTAGCTTGTTTGGAGGAGATGAAGGATTAAAATATAATCAAGAAAGAGATCGGAGAAAGAAAAAATTATCTGAAGAACATGGGATTAAATTGTTGGAATGGAAATATACAGTTCCTGTGGATGAGGATAATGTAATGGATTTGTTGGTTAATAATGGAGTGAACATTGAGATAGTGGAAAATACTGTGTCTTTAGAACAAGGGTTGGACAATCATGTAATTATGGCTCCATTTGTTACAAAAGAGAAGAAAGAAAAAAGGAAAACAAAGAATATTGTACAAAAGATAGTAAAAGCGTATATTGTTAATTATACTTTTGAGGGAAAATTGAAAGATAAATATAATGCAATAGGAGATGCCGCACAAGCCATCGGGATAAGTAGTACAAGCATATCAAAAGTATTGAGAGGACAACGTAATACGGCAGGTGGCTTTATATGGAAAAAATTCTCCGCAGGAGAAGATATACCTGAAACGATAGATATAACTTTTGATTTGGGATTGACGAATGCTGGTGAAGTAAGAAGAATTGCCAAAATTGATGATGAGGGAAATATACTTCAAGAGTATGCATCGGTAATGGAGGCATCAAGATTAAACAATATAGAATATAAGACACTACAGCGGCAAATAAATAATGCGCAAGGGTGGAAGTATGTATAATACGATGTTTATGACAATATTTTGCTGACACAAAATATAGATTTTGATATTAATTTCTCGCACCACTGGCGCGAGATTTGGAGGGAATACTTTGAAAGATTTTGAAATTATGGAATATAGACCTTTAGTAGACGAAGTAAAAGAATTAATACATAAAAAACAGTATAAAGTATTGCAATTGATAAACGCTGAAACAATAAACCTTTATTGGGAAATAGGAGAAGAAATATATAGACAGCAGGAAGAAAACGGATGGGGAAAATCTATTGTACAAGTGTTATCAAAAGAGTTGCAGAAAGAATTTCCGGGAGCAAAGGGGTACTCTGCCGCAAATCTTTGGCGAATGAGAAATTTCTACTTAAGTTATCGTAATTCTGAAAAACTCGCACCACTGGTGCGAGAAATTAGCTGGAGCAATAATATAATTATTATGGAAAAATGCAAAGATGACCTGCAAAGGGAATTTTATATTCAAATGACAAAAAGATATGGTTGGACAAAACGTATCTTAGCCAATTTTTTAGAAGCGCAGACTTATGAAAAATACTTATTAAATCAAACAAATTTTGATATGACGTTACCAAAAGAACGTAGGGTTCAGGCAAAATTGGCAGTAAAGGATGAATATACCTTTGATTTTGCTGAATTATCACCAGAATATTCAGAGCATGAACTGGAAATGCAGTTAGTGAATAATATTAGGGCTTTTTTGATCGAAATGGGTGGTGATTTTACATTTATTGGTAACCAATATCATTTGGCAGTGGGAAGTCGAGATCTATATATTGATTTATTATTGTTTCATCGAAGATTGAGAAGCTTAGTGGCAATTGAATTGAAGATAGGAGAATTTGAGGCAGAATATGCAGGAAAAATGCAGTTGTATTTGACAGCGTTGGATGAGCAGGTAAAGCTGATGGATGAAAATCCATCTATTGGAATTATTATTTGCAAAAGCAAAGATAAGACATATGTGGAATATGCTTTAAAACAGACTAATGCACCAATTGGAGTAGCAACGTATCAGCTAAGCAACTCTTTGCCGGAAAATATGAAAGAAATGTTGCCAGAACCAGAGGAAATTGTGAAAAGACTAAGGATATTTGAAAATTAATTTGAAGTATATTTGAATTGGAGAATGTTAGGGGTGGTGTAATGTTACGTTTTTAATATGTAAAGATATCATAGAACTAATAAATGAGAAACGACGTGAAATTATGGACATAATTTCCAATATAGAAGAACGCTCTTCAAAGGCAATGTTTGTATATTCATATGCTGTATTTGAAAGTACAATAACAGAGATACTTCGGTATTACTTGTACGCTTTTCCAGAGAAAGTAGATAAAAAATACTTTGAAATTGAAAAAGATGAGTTGCTAGCATCACCTATTACGTATGATATATTACAGAGAATTGTTGATAGGTATATTAGAAAATATTCAAGTGAGTCATTATTAAAATATTTAACCTTTTTTGAAAAAACAACGTCAATTAAAATGGATATTAATACATATGAAATTGAAAAGATTTCTGAGATGCGAAATCATATTATTCATGATAATGTAAAATATAGTTTGTTATATAGTCATATAAAATCGCAGAAGATTTTGTTAAATTCCCAGGATATGATTGATTGTATAAATGTTTTGTTTAATCTTTTAGAAAAAATTTGTAATCAAATCGCACGTGTATATCAAAACTATACTAAAGAAAAATTAGTGAGAAGTTTATGGGAATATGTGTTTTCTACTCCGTTATTAAAATTTGATAAAATTTGGAAAATCAATCAAAATGGTGAATTGCAATTGGGTGATATAGAGCTGATAAAGGAAATGTCAACACAAATATGCAGAAGCGAACAATTATTTTTGGCGGTGTTTCTTCAGCAATATAATTCTTCAATAAATGGAGAAATTAATCCTTATGAGAAAATACCACCATTAGTAGGGCTGGATTTCAATAGTAAAAGAAAATTAATTAAGATAGTTACGTTTTTTGCTTATTTTCCATTATTTTTTTGTGAGGAAAGAATCAGAGAATAAATGCGTGAAATTAAGTTTTTTATTGTGTGGTTCTATTTTGGTTCTAAAAAATTTGAAAACCTCAAATAATATGGCTGAAATAGGAGAATATGAACACAAAATCCAATAAAATGCATGAGAAAACATTATAGGTATGTTCCCTACGAACCGTGAGGGTGGTAGAACTGTTGGGTCTGGACGTGTGGCTACAATTATTGAGTAATCAGTAAAAAGCTAGATTTTATGGGGCTTTCCGAGATTTCGGAGAGCCCTTTTTTCAACCTTAAAATGAGAGATTGCATAGGCGTGACCTTATTTTGACCTTGTTTTCTGTTATTTGACCTTATAGCTGTTCCGTTTATGAAAAGCATTTAATTGTATTTGCGTTAGGAACGTATGATCTGCTTTTGCAAATATATATTATTATTATTATACTATTGTGATCTTCGTGTTATTACTGACACGGGGATTTTTTCATTTTAGGGAGGATTTCATATGGTTACAAGACCAATGACAACGGAAGAACTTTTTAACAAGATTTGCGGAATACTGAAAGAAAAGGGTAAGATGCTGGACATTCTGGACTATGGACTGCCAACGAGTAACCCTGTTCCGATTAGAATGTATCAGTTCGATCTGCGAAACAAACTTGCTTATGGAGGCAGTGAGGGGATTTATTTAGATCTCTGGATAGAATACTTTGCCAACAAAGAAAAACAGCGGAAAGGATTAGGTACTTTTAAGACACTGGATGAAAGCAGCGAGGCAATGCATATCATGGCGGGGCTCTTGGCAGACTTTACCATTGAAGAATATGCCTATGTGAATGCAAATATTGATGATTTTACATGGGAAGGGGCAGATGTCCATGCGTTTGATGGGGATGGAAAACAGTGCAGTTGGGGATATACCTGCAGTACTATGGAGGCGGCGCTGAATAAAAAGGATGAACTACTGAAAAAATATCCGCAGGTAGTAATAAGGGATAATTCGACAAGGAAAGAAAAAATATACCAATAGAAAGATAAAAGGAAAGAAAATACGGCATCTTTTGAAGGGAGTTATGGACATGGGAAAATATATAAATTTAAACAGGGAAGAAATCAATAAAAGAGTTGAAGAACTTATTGCCCAATATGCTGAGCATGGCATTGAACTGAAGCTTGATTCAACTGATATCCATGATAAAAGGCAGTATGAAATCTGGTATGGAGGTGAAATTGCAACATTTGAATACAGAAGCCGTTATTTCATTTCAATCGAGGCTATAGGTGATGTGAAAGCAGACCTGAATGATGAAAATGGTGAGATGATTATTCGGGTAAAGGATAAGCAGGACAACGGACGTTTTTATGATGAGATGCAAGTCTATATTCCTGATGACGAGACGCTTGACCGTTATCTTGGATATGATGGTAAAGACTGGACAGGAGAAGCCCGTTTGATTATTTGGGACAACAACTGGCTGGAAGCCCGGATTTATGATAATAAGGAAAACAGGCAGCTTGATACAGGATATATCCTCGAAAGATGTGAAGGGGTTTTGGATATTGGCTGTGAATATGTCATGGGCTTTGTTGATGGCTGTGTGAATGATTATGAGGCAGGGCAGGAAACTCCGAACTGAGGAGGGTGTACAACTGGCGGAACAATTTGCGAAAATCCTGAAATATAAAATCCGATTGCGCTTTTGCGGTTGTATGCTATAATCCCGAGTTTGACACTTGTGAAAGCAAAAAACGGCTACAGACCCTGTAAT
>CAQBGY010000160.1 GCA_948759685.1 uncultured Eubacterium sp. | reverse complement strand
TGGAAATGTCGTATAACTGGCTATCTTATGGAGTTGTGGGTAACTCTGTTTGCAGGATGTGGGAAAGCTGCACTTTGCTTTTCCATGTCCTGTGAATAGAGTTATCCATGACGGAATAGTCAGTTATGCACATTTCCATGATGCAGTTTTTATGGCAAGTCTGTTCATTTTACAAAAATTTGACATAAGTTATGTTTTTGATTTTACAAGCAGTATTTATGATAAAAAGCGTAGAAGAAAATATCACAAAGAAAAAAGGAGAAAATTATTATGAAAAAAATTGTTACTTTTGTTGCCACTTTATCACTTGCACTCGTAGCTATGACCGGATGCGGGAAGGCGGACAGCAAAACAGTATCTACGGATGGCTCAACCTCTATGGAAAAAGTAATCGGTGCTTTGGGCGAAGCTTTTGAGGAAAACAATTCCGGTGTAACCTTTACATATAACCCTACCGGTTCCGGCTCCGGAATTACGGCTGTGGCAGAAGGACGCTGCGATATTGGTCTTTCCAGCCGTAACTTAAAGGAAGAAGAAAAAGCGCAGGGATTGACTGAAACGGTGCTTGCGCTTGACGGGATTGCTGTCATTGTAAATCCGGATAATCCGGTAAATGACCTTGACCTTGAAACGATTAGCAGGATTTATAGAGGGGAAATAACAAACTGGCAGGATATAGGCGGCAATGATCTGGAAATTGTCCTGATTGGACGTGAAGCCGGGAGTGGTACAAGAGATGGCTTTGAATCCATTACGGACACGGAGGATGCCTGCAAATACCGTCAGGAGCTTACCTCTACCGGAGATGTGATTACAACGGTGGCAGGCAATCCGGCGGCAATCGGATATGCTTCCCTTGCATCTGTAAAGGATACGGTAAAAACCCTTTCTGTCGGCGGTATTGTACCTGCGGAGGAAACGGTAAAAGATGGTAGCTATGTGGTGCAGCGTCCGTTTGTGTTAGTGACAAAGAGCGGCGCAGAGCTTTCGGCAACTGCACAGAAATTCTTTGATTATATTACTTCATCTGAAGCAGGTGAGATTATCTCATCTGCGGGTGCAGTACCAGTAAATAAATAATCCGGCGGATTATGAAAGGTTTTGGAAGGTGAAGTCAAATGAACAAAAAACAGTTCATGGAGAATGCCATACATGGCATATTCCTGATACTTGGTCTGATTACAGTTGGCTGTGTACTCCTGATTACTGTTTACCTTGTCATATCAGGGATTCCGGCTATCCGAAAAATAGGAGTTTTGAATTTCCTTTTCGGGAAGAAATGGGCTTCTACAGCAGCACAGCCGCAATATGGGATTTTTCCGTTTATCCTTACCAGTATTTATGGTACGGCTGGCGCAATCGTACTTGGAGTGCCAATTGGCTTTATGACAGCAGTTTATCTTGCTAAGATTGCGCCGTTAAAAATAAAAACCGTTATTGAAACAGCGGTAAGTTTATTGGCTGGCATTCCGTCGGTAGTTTATGGGCTTGTGGGAATGATGGTGCTTGTGCCAGGGATACGGATTGTTTTCCATATCCCCGATGGAGCCAGCCTGTTTGCTGCTATCATTGTACTTGCAATTATGATATTACCCTCAATCATTAAAGTGTCGCTTACGGCATTAGAAGCTGTTCCAAAGGAATATGAGGATGCTTCCCTTGCGCTTGGTTCGACACCGATTGAAACATACTTCCGTGTATCCGTTCCGGCGGCAAAAAGCGGCATTGCGGCGGCTGTTGTGTTAGGCGTTGGCAGGGCTATCGGCGAGGCTATGGCTATTATGATGGTGGCGGGGAACGCCCCAAATATGCCGAAAATTTTTCAGAGCGTCCGTTTCCTTACAACCGCTGTGGCAAGTGAAATGTCTTATGCGGCTGACGGAAGTTTACAGAAACAGGCATTATTTTCGATTGCGTTGGTTTTATTCCTCTTTATCATGCTGATAAATGCCGTATTAAATTTCTTTTTGAAACAAAGCAAGGAGTAAATATAGATGGAAAAACAATCAATTTCCCTTAGAAGGAAAACATATATTACAGCCATGCGTGTGTTGATGGGGATTTCCGTATGCATTACTTGTGCATTGGTATTATTTTTGATTGGTTATGTATTGTGGAAAGGGCTGCCGAATGTATCTTGGGAGCTGCTTACTACGAAACCGAGTTATCTGTCTGACCGGATCGGGATACTGCCGGATATTCTTAACACAGTCTATATTGTAGCGGCAACTTTGGTATTTGTTCTCCCGCTTGGAGTTGGTGCGGCGATTTATCTTACAGAATATGCCAAAAATAAGAAACTGGTAGAAATGATTGAGTATGCAGCCGAAACCTTATCAGGGATTCCGTCTATTATTTATGGACTTGTAGGTATGCTGTTTTTCTGTCAGTTTTTTGGTATGAAAACTTCCCTCTTAGCGGGGGCATTTACTTTGGTAATCATGAATCTGCCTACGATTATGCGCACAACGCAGGAAAGCCTGAAAACAGTACCGCAAAGTTACCGTGAAGGTGCTTTTGGGCTGGGAGCTGGAAAGTGGCGTGTGATTTATACCGTTGTGCTTCCAGGTTGTATTGATGGAGTCATAACAGGCTGTATATTGTCAGTGGGGCGAATTTTGGGAGAATCAGCGGCACTTCTTTTTACGGCTGGTTTTGCCCATGCCCTGAACGGGATTCTTGAAGGGCTTGGCAGTGCAGGGGCAACATTGACGGTCGCATTATATGTCTATGCAAAAGAAAACGGGGAATTTGGTATAGCCTTTGCAATTGCCGCTATCCTGATGATTTTGACCATGTTCATCAATCTGTCGGCTACACTGGCGAGCAGATATTTCCAAAAAAGGAGAAATGTATGAATAATATAATGAATCATGACAAAAATCCTGCCATGGTGGTAAAAGACCTGTGCCTGTGGTATAGCAGTACACAGGCTTTGAAAGATGTAAATATTGAGATTGAAGGACAGAGCATTACGGCACTGATTGGCCCCTCCGGGTGTGGGAAGTCTACTTTCCTTAAATCGTTAAACCGAATGAATGACCTTATCGCTGGTGTACGGATTACAGGAGAAGTGTATTATAGGGGCGATAATATTTTTGATGCAGATGTCGATGTCAATGAGCTTCGCCGCAGTATTGGCATGGTTTTTCAAAAGCCGAATCCTTTTCCTATGAGCATCTACGACAATATTGCTTACGGGCCGAGGACACACGGAGTGAAAAATAAGGCAAAATTGGACGATATAATAGAACGCTCTCTGCGTGGGGCGGCAATCTGGGATGAAGTAAAGGACAGGCTGAAAAAATCGGCATTAGGACTGTCAGGCGGTCAGCAGCAGCGGCTCTGCATTGCCCGTGCATTAGCGGTAGAGCCGGATGTGCTTCTGATGGATGAGCCTACAAGCGCACTTGACCCTATTTCCACATCTAAAATAGAGGAACTTGCAATGGAACTTAAAGAAAAGTATACTATTATCATCGTAACGCACAATATGCAACAGGCTGTGCGGATTTCCGATAATACGGCTTTCTTTCTCCTTGGCAATTTAATTGAGTATGGAAATACGGAAAAGATGTTTGAGCAACCAAAGGACAAGCGGACGGAGGATTATATTACGGGGAGGTTTGGATAATGAGAAGTCGTTTTGATGAACAGCTTGTTATGCTGAATAAAGAGCTTACCCAAATGGGGGCAATGTGTGAGGAAGCGATTGCCGCTGCTTCAAAAGCATTAACTATGGGCGACATAAAGCTGGCAGACAAGGTTTTATCCCTTGATGGAGAGATTAACCGGATGGAGCGCACAATCGAAACACTGTGTTTGAAACTGCTGTTACAGCAACAGCCGGTAGCAAGGGATTTACGGCAAATATCTGCAGCCCTTAAAATGATTACTGATATGGAGCGTATTGGAACACAGGCGGCGGATATTGCGGAAATTATCACGTTTCTTGACGGAAGGACTGGAGGGGAATGTGAACAGATCCGGTTTATGGCAGATGCGGCGAGCCAGATGGTTACAGAAAGCATTGACGCTTTTGTAAAACAGGATGTAGTATTGGCTGGTGCGGCGATTGACCGTGATGATGAGGTTGACGATTTGTTTTTACAGGTCAAGTCATCTCTGATTAAGCTGATAGCAGAAAAACCGACAGACGGAGGATATGCGCTGGATTTACTGATGATTGCCAAATATTTTGAGCGTATCGGGGATCATGCGGTAAATATTGCAGAGTGGGTGGCTTTTTCCGTGACAGGAGAACATAAAGGAGCATGATTATGAAAGTATGGTGTGTGGAAGATGATGACAGTATCCGGGATATTGAGGTATATACGCTTAATTCCACTGATTTTGAAGCAAAAGGATTTTTGGATGCAATAGCCTTTCGTGACGCTTTATCTATGGAAAAGCCGGATTTGATAATTCTTGATATTATGCTGCCCGGAGAGGAGGGCGTGGAACTGCTGAAATTTTTAAAAGACAGCCCTGACACTTGCAGGATTCCCGTCATCATGGCAACTGCAAAAGGCATGGAGTATGATAAAATCCAGAGCCTTGATTTAGGTGCGGATGATTATCTTGTAAAGCCTTTTGGGATGATGGAGATGGTTTCCCGTGTGAAAGCGGTACTCCGCCGGTGCAATCCTACAGAGGTAGAACATCTTTTGAAAGCCGGGGGGCTTGTTGTCAATCTGGACGAACATACAGTTTCCATTGATAATGAAAGAATACAGCTTACCTTAAAAGAATTTGAACTTCTCCGGCTGTTCCTTTCCCGTCCGGGCATCGCATTTTCCCGTGACCAGCTTTTTAATGACATATGGGGAGCTGATTATGTCAGTGAAACGAGAACGGTTGATATGCATATCCGTACTCTGCGTGTAAAACTGGGGGATTATGGGAAAATGATTGAAACAGTGCGTGGTGTTGGTTATAGGTTAGAGGTGCAGGCATGACAAAGAAAATTTTTAAATCAATTATGGTTGTAGCGGGGGCTGTCCTGATTGCAAGCCTTGTTATCATCATGGGATGTCTTTACAGTTATTTCAGTAATGTTCAGGGAAAACAGTTGGAGGATGAACTGTCTTTAGCTGCCATAGCCGTTGAAAAGGATGGACGGAACTATCTGGAGGAATTACAGTCAAGGGAGTACCGTCTGACATGGGTTGCTGAAAATGGAGATGTTATATATGATACACAGTCTGACGGGGAAAGTATGGAAAACCATGCGGACAGGGAAGAAATTCAAGAAGCCCTGCGGAATAAAGAGGGAAAAAGCTCACGTTATTCCACGACTCTTTTAGAAAAAACACTTTACTGTGCAAGGCGGCTTAATGATGGTTCAGTATTAAGGATTTCTGTCAGCAGCGTTACGATATGGGTGCTTGTTTTGGGGATGATACAGCCGATTTTAATTGTAGTTGTTGTAACACTCATTTTATCAGGAGTATTAGCAAGCCGTATTTCTAAACATATCATGGAGCCGTTAAACAGACTTGATTTAGAAAAACCGCTGGAAAACGATACTTATGAGGAGCTGGCTCCCCTATTAAACCGTATCAATAAACAGCATAAGCAGATTGATATGCAGTTGTCGGAACTCCAAAGGAAAAATGATGAATTTGCACAGATTACATATGGCATGACGGAAGGGCTTGTCCTTTTGAATGAGAAAAATATAATTCTGAACATTAATCCTGCCGCGCTGAAGCTGTTTCATACGAAACGTTCCAGCATAGGTAAAGATTTTCTGACAGTAGAGAGAAGCCATAATGTGAGCCACGCCATACAGGACGCATTTTCAAGTGGACACAGCGAAATCCGCATAGAACGTGAGGGAAAAGAGTATCAGATCCATGTCAACCGCATTGAATCTAACGGTATTGTAATTGGGGCGGTTGTTCTTGCCTTTGATATAACAGAAGCAGCTTTCGCAGAAAGGAACAGACGGGAGTTTACTGCCAACGTATCACATGAATTGAAAACTCCGCTGCAATCCATAATGGGGAGTGCGGAGTTAATGGAGAACGGTCTTGTAAAATCGGAGGATATGACACGTTTTGTAGGGCATATCCGCACAGAGGCAGGGCGGCTTGTAACATTAATTGATGATATTATCCGTTTATCCCAATTAGACGAGGGATGCGATATGCCGTTTGAAAATGTTGATTTATGTGAGATCGCATCTGAGGTGATGGCAGGACTGGCAGATATAGCAGCGGCAAAAGATATTGAAGTGGCTTTAACAGGAAAAAAGGTTTATATTAAAAGTGTCCGGCGGCTCTTAACAGAAATTATTTTTAACCTCTGTGATAATGCTATCAAGTATAATAAGAACGGCGGTACGGTAGAAGTAGCTATAAGCAGTCAGGAAAATAGTGCCTCGATTACGGTGAAGGATTCGGGAATCGGCATACCGCCGGAACATCAGGCAAGAATCTTTGAACGATTTTACCGTGTAGACAAGAGCCGCTCTAAGGAATCAGGTGGAACGGGATTAGGACTATCTATTGTAAAACATGCTGTACAATACTTGAATGGCAAGATTGAACTGCAAAGCAGCCTGGGGCAAGGAACGGTTATACAGATTATTTTTCAGCAAGATAAAAGTGATGTGGTGCAGTTTTCCTAAAAAACCTGTATTTTACATAAATTATACAAAACATAACTTTTATATTTTACAAAGCATTCATAAAATTATCTTTATAAATATTCAAAGCAAACGCTGACGGTAATTTTATGAAAAATATATAGCGCATGAGCTTAAGAATGGCGGTTTTATTTGAATGTAAAACTGCCATTCTTTTTTATAGACTATCAGTAAGGGAAAAGATATGATTAGAAAAAAGCAAAAACTGTATACACACCAAAGACAAAAAATAAAGAATAAAGAATAATTGCACACATAAAGGTGTACCGCAAGGAAGAAATAAACTTCACTGCGGTACACCTTTTTTAATGGTGCGAAATTTGTCTGATTTTGGCTTTTATTACAGTTTATCTGTTGCGTATTTGTGTGCAAAATCTGGCTGGAACAATTTTGATTCTGGAGGGGGATTCCGTTTGGGCTTACTGCTTCATGGTGGGCTGTTTTGAGAGCATGGATTTTTGTGTATCCCACACCTGTTTCATCAGC
>CAQBGY010000159.1 GCA_948759685.1 uncultured Eubacterium sp. | reverse complement strand
GCTGCTCCAGCTTTTTGATTGCATCCTTGTGGGCGGCAATCTTAACATCAATTTCAGCAGCAATTTCTTCCGGGGAACGGCGAACTCTCTTTTTGACTTCTTCGCTCATAATGGCAAATCCTCCTTTAAAATTATAAAATTATTATAGCACATTACGGTTAGGAAGTAAACAGCAAATGCGAGATTTTGAAAATAAATGTGGCGGTTTGAATTGCCGTTTTGTGATTTGGAATTGAATTTTAAAATTGAATGTTGAGTAGGTGTACTTTACCAAAATACGAAAAACAAAACGCCTCCAGAATGTAAAATAACCCCGTAGCTTTGACACTACGGGGGAGGGGGATCAGCTATTAGTTCCCTTGTTTACTGTTTGGCTTTCTCTGCTGCTATTGCTCTGTATAGTGTGGCCTGACTAATGCTGCAAATAGCGGTAATTTCCTTGATGGAATGGGTTTGTGCATGGTATAGCTTCACAGCCTTTTCAACCTTTGCGCTGCTGGCCTTTGGCCTTCCACCTTTGCGCCCTCTGGCTCTGGCAGCTTGTAACCCTTCTTTTGTGCGCTGTACTGTTATATCCCGCTCAAACTGGCTGATAGCAGATAAAACCGTTGTCAATAGCTTTCCTGTTGGGGTTGTCGTGTCTATGGATTCCTTCAGGCTTACCAGCTTAACGCCCTGATTATTCCATTCCTCAATTAGATTTAATAAATCTTTGGTGGATCGGCCTAACCGTGAAAGAGATTCAATAATAACTTCGTCCCCCTCACGCAAAGCATTTTTCAGTTTATCCAGTTCTGGCCTTTTTGCCTTTGTGCCTGTTATTTTCTCTTTATAAATTTTATCTACACCATAATTATTTAATGCGTCAATCTGCCTTGCTAACTCTTGATCGTCTGTTGATACTCTTGCATAGCCAAATTTCATATTTGCCATTGTAGAACCCTCCTATATTTTCAAAAATGGCAGTTAATGATGAATTGATTTTGAACAAAGTTTTGATAAATATTTGAGCGAATAAAAGCGGCTTTTGCCGATGTTTCAAAATGTTTTCAATAACGATGGTTTTTGATAACACAATTTGGGAATTAAACAGGGCAGCGGAAACCGCCCTGTTTGGAAGATAATTAGAAGAATGGTTATTGATCCCGCTTTAACTTTTCTTCAATCGCAGCATTGATATATGCGTTTATGCTTTGTCCGCTGGCCTCCGCACGTGCTTTGATAATATCTTTCTGGCCTTTAGGGACAGCTATATTAATACGGTCATATGCTTTAGCGTTATATTTTGCTTTGCTTTCATTTGATGTTTTGCCGCCCATGCTGACAACCTCCTTCAATACAAGATACTTCATTATAGCGAAAAGAAGCATACTTAACAAGTATGCAAAATGAACAAAATATAGTAAACTTCTTTGTGCAACATTCCATCTTGCATACTGTTTAAGTATGCGCTATACTATAATCACAGCAGGGGACAACACAAAGCCCCGCAGCCCGGTTGATAGGGCTTAGAGTTTATCAACGGTCAACCTTACCAGACCAAAGGCAAAGGGAGCCGACACGGACAACAGGCCGGGGAAACGCATTCCCAAAGTAGGCAGGACTCGAACAGGACTCACGCCCCCGGCCTAATAAATTAAAAAGGAGATCATAACCATGAGTATTAGCGAACTGGACATGAAGGTAAAAGAACTGCGTGAACTGAAGCGCATGGCTGACGAGCTGGCGGGGGAGATCGAAGCCCTTCAGGATGGGATCAAAGCCCATATGACGGAGCAGGACACGGACACGCTGACCGGGACGGACTGGAAGATCACCTGGAAGGCCGTCACCAGCAACCGCATGGACACCACCGCTCTGAAGAAGGAGCTGCCCGACATTGCCGCCCGGTACACGAAGGCCAGCGTTTCCCGGCGTTTCACTTTGGCATAAAAGAAGGCCACTTACCTAAACACCCTGACAAAGTAGATAGGTAAGCAGCCCCACCAAAACCCCCGGAGCGGGGGACGGTACAACTATTATATCACAACCGCCCCCGCTCCACAAGTATTAAATAAGGAGCGTTCAAAATGAAATGGTTTAACAATCCGCAAACGCTGGAGGATTTGAAAAAGCAGTATAAACGGCTTGCAATGGTACATCATCCCGACAGGGGCGGCGATACAAGGGATATGCAAGAGATCAATGGAGAATATGATAGGCTTTTCAAGCAGCTACAGAACGTTCATAGAGCCGCTAATGGTACGACATACACTACGGCGGGACAATCCACCGAAAAGGCCGCAGACTTCCGGGAGATCATTGATATTTTGATCCGCTTTACCGGGCTGAATATTGAAATTTGCGGATCATGGCTCTGGATCAGCGGGGACACAAAGCCCCACAAAGAGGAATTAAAGCGGCTGAAGTTCAGGTGGAGCCAGTCAAAAAGGGCGTGGTATTACCATTCAAGCCCCTATCGCAAGCACAGCAGCAAAACCCTATCACTTGATGAAATCAGGGATTTGTATGGCAGCGAAACCATTAAGACAAATCAGCCCCTTGTAAAGATCGTTTAGCCCATTACATATAACATAGCTGACCTATCGGCTACACGGGGAGAAGGAGAATATACCATGAAAATCACTGTTAATTCTATCAATAAAGCACTTATCGCTGTTGCCTATATGAGCCGTTTTAATTGGTTTAAGGTAGAAGCTGAATATTTAACAGGTGAAAAGCTAAATTTCTGTGCTACAGAAATCACTACTTCAGATTTTGGTGATTTGAGGTTTAACCGCCAGTTTGCAACGCCGAAATACTCAAACGGCAAAATCGAAGAGTTTATCCCCGTTAATGAAAACAAGTTTTTATTCTTGAGTGAGGGCGGTACGGTTTACACTGTTGATTGCAAGAACAAAGCCCTTGCGGATTGCAGCACCGCCAGCGGCAGCAAGGACGATCCCGCCAGCCTGATTGACTGGAGCCGCAGCCACATTG
This sequence comes from uncultured Eubacterium sp., assembly GCA_948759685.1. The sequence continues at coordinate 4,164 of CAQBGY010000159.1, read as the reverse complement.
ATAATAATGGAAATATGTTGGTTGTGCTGGACTTGCGCAAGTTAGGTGTTATCTCCAATAAGCGTTTTATGCGGGTTAAGCACTATATGAATGCCTTTTTGGGCGGGTTGTCCGTAACAAAACAGGTTTGCAGAACAATCTATTTTGAAGTTGCAAGCAATCAGCAGATCACGGTTGGTCTGTACAATCTGGAGCAGGAACAGAAAATGACGGCTCTGCCTGTTGATTTGGAAATCTCCTATACAGAAGATGAATCCGAAAAAATTAGGCATATGCTGGAGGTTGCAAGGGAAGAACTGGAGGTGATACCGCAGTTCTGACAAGCCAGACAGGGGATGGAGGGCGTAAGCCCTCTTTCTCCATGCCACAATAAAAACCGCCCTGACTTGGTGTAACAGTCAAGGCGGCTCAAGGCAACAGCAACCACATCGGAAGTCTTTTCACATTTGTTTACGGGAAAAATGCCGTTGCCTTGAAAACAACGGAAAAAGGGCTTGACAATGCAAGCCAATAGGCGTATACTGATTATAAGTCTATCTTGAAAACGGTTAAAATACCCCTTTTACAGTATTGTAACACGGTTTTGTTTCAAAGTCAATAGGTTTGTTCGGAAAAATTTTTGCAAAACCGAACAAAAGCGGATCAGAACATTTTTCAAATTTGAAGATTGGAGGGCTGGAATAGTTACAAATATTAAAGTTTAGGTGATATTTAATTTTCAAAGTTGGAAATTTGGCGTTTTATAGAATGCGAAAAGGAGAGATTACATGATAAACACAAGGGCCAGACAGCAGCTTAATACTATAATTGAAACGATCCAGCAAACAGAGATCAAGGAGGTGGAGCAGCAGCGGAAAAAGTTAGCGGCCTACACGGACAGTCACAAGGCTGATATGGAGGAAGATACTGATATAGCTACTGTGATCCGTGACCTGAACAATTATTTATCTGACAGGGCAGAAGCCTATATAGTGGCTATGAACGCTATCGGAAAAATCCTGACCGGGCGGGACGCTGTAGCGGAATTTATTGATACAAACGGCCTCCCCTATGTGGAGTGTGGGGGATGTGAAAAGGCCGTAAAGGATATGCCAGTTTGGAAAAAATACACATTATCCATTGATGAAGCCGCTTTATATTTCAGAATTGGGCGGGATAAGATACGCAAGATCATAGCGGAAAATCCTGACGCAGATTTTGTGCTTTGGAATAGGACAAGGGCGCAGATCAAGCGTAAGAAATTTGAAGAATATATTGATAGATTGAATGTGATTTAGATTGGAGTGGTAGGGTGGAAAAGCCTGAAATCGTATATAGATATACACCAGTGCAGACAGAGAGCGATTATACAAGCAAATATTATAAGCACGAATACTCTATCTATGTTGTAACACGGGACAAACCTGACCATTGGGAGGCGGTTAAGGCAGTTTACCAGTATATGAGGAAATTATATGGGAAAAATCATCCGCATTATGAAAGACGATTACAAACAATTCTCTATCATGCGGAGCCGCCTTATAGTCTGGTTGCAAGATTTGCAAATGAGCAATTAATAATCTGGTCAACAGAAGTCACAGTGCAGGAACAAATAAAGCAAATATTTACTAACTGGCAGCAGATAAAAGCCTATTATGAGGACTTAACAAACTACTGCAATAAGAAGAAAAAAGCTGTTGAAGGTGCATTAGAAATTTTGAGCAACAGTAAATATTGCGGAAAAACAATTTTCTATAACCCACCTAATATCCGATGGAAACTATATCGTTCAGGGTTAAAAATAAAAGAAAATTACATAAACTTTGACGGGAAAAGTTTTAGTTTTACTGACTTCCTAAAGCGTGATGAATCGGGAAAACTGTTTTATTTGGACTTGTTTAATAGTTTTTTTGAATATCTCTACGGTGAAAAGCACTGTAATACAGAATTGCAGTTTGTTTTTGATTATCTGGATAAGGACAATAAATTGACATTGCAAGTACGGGAGCAAGGACTTGACAACTATGATGAATTGCGCTCTTGGAAAAATGCGTTTGTACTATGGTCAAATGATCCAGCGGATCAGGAGAACACAAGGCGTACTTTTGCTAATTGGCAGTATATTGAACAGTATTATAACTTATATATTGATAGATGGAAAAATAGCAAAGACATTTACATGATTGACTATTACATGGAAGAACGGATAATCAAAACAGAACGGCGAATAAAGCGAGAGCAGAACGATCCGACTAATCCAGCAGCCAGAAAACGCAAGGCCAGAAGGCACTTGCAGAGGCTTGGGTATGATTTGCATAAATCCCGAAAAATTGCCAAAACAGAGAATGATCGTGGACAATATCAAATCGTAAAACTTGATTCTGGTGAAGTAGTTGCAGGAAAAATCTTTGATCTGACACTGGAACAGGTTGAGCAATTCTATATGGATGCCGATTATGCAAGACGTAACTTCTGTAGAACAGACACAGTAGGTTTTTTATGGAACAAAGAACCAAACTTTGAGCAGCGAAAAGAAAAGGTACAAAGGGCATTGCAAAAGTTGGGTTATCAGTTGGAAGTGGATATTGATGATTATGGATATAAAGAGTATTACAATGCGTCCTGTTACCGCATTCGATTGATGAAGAATAAGTACAAAGTTAAATACTATACAGATTGGGACAAAAACAAGTACCTCTTGAATGGTGAAAATAAAACATTTACGTTAAGCGAGGTCGAGGCGTTTATTTTCTCAAATAGTTAATTGGAAAAACTGCTATTGCCGCTCTGCTCTGTATCAGGGGAGGGCGGCTACTTCTTTATGCGTTGGCCTGATAGTTGTCTACGGGAAAAATCGTATCGGAAATTTGAGAATTAGGTTTTGAGTGGCGCATAGTATCAACGGAATTGATATTCCCATTTTCGCAAAAATGGGCCTTCGAATTGATACGGAGCCTTTTCCAGCACCTTAGAACTTCCCCATTTTAGGGATACTTTGCGGAAAAATTAAAAAAAGGAAGGGAAGAAAAACTATACCAGTAAACAGCCGTCCATAATTTCACAGGCATTCAGTTTTCGCAATTTTACCCCTTTTTAGTCCATATTTTAAAGGAAAAATTGCATATAAAAATCGTAGAACCGTTGATATTACTGTGTTTTTCCGTGTCACTCAAAAATTAAGTATGTGGTAAGGGAAAAGAACCGCCTACGCCAGAACCAATTTTTCATAGGTGTTATCTATCCTACAATCAGCATTGCCAGAGCAGCCAGCCGGGAAAAACAGTAAGCCAAGAGAAATCCATATCGGAGAAAAATCAAAAAATCCCGTATCGGGAAAAATGAAATGAAGGAGGAATTTTAATGATCCAAATGAGTATTCAGGAGCAGGAGCCTTTGATTAGGCGCACAAATGAATTTATTGAAAAGTACGGTATTAAGAAAAAGTGGTTAGCTGGAAAAGTCAAGATTGATGAGCAGAAGTTTTCGTACTTTTGCAATTCCAGATTTTCACTTTCTTTTAATCAATATAATAATCTTGTTGACTTTCTCAATAAGTATGAAAAGTACATGGGTTTTGTAGAATTGGAAACTAACGGCAAGAAAGATTGTGACAATGATAATGCAGAACAGGAAAATTGATGTGAGAGGTGGAAAATGTCATACAGTTTTGAAAATAGCGTGACAATGATTGATGATAAAACAGGAAAAAAGATCACTGCAAAAAATGGTGGGACTTTTTTTACTGCTGAAGATCAGAGAGTCAAAAAAATACGAAAAGAAGCAGAAGCAAAACGCCGCCAAAGACGAGATTTAACAAATGGATATGGAGGATTTGTATTAATGCGGAAAGTTCCACTGGATAAAAGCATTAGCCCTCAGACTTTAGGACGTTTGACCTATTTAGCTGTGTATCTGACATATGAGGATGATAATAGGTTAATGCTAACCGAAAGACAACCTATGTTCCGTCAAGATTTACCGCAGATTTTAGGATTGCCAGAAAGAACCGTTGATAGATTTGTGAAAGAGGCCAAAAGTGCTGGAATTTTATTAGTTGACAAATATGGACAGCTATTTATGGATGATAGTACCTTCTTCCGTGGAAAAACAAAGCGGCGAAAGAAGATGCGGCTCTACAGAAAGCCTATCAAACAGTTATATCAAAAAATGTCTCGCAACTACGAT
>CAQBGY010000158.1 GCA_948759685.1 uncultured Eubacterium sp. | reverse complement strand
AATGCTGAAAGCCAAAATCACCCCATTGTACGAAAGATTGAGCCGCGACGATGAATTACAAGGTGAATCGAACTCCATAAGTAACCAAGAGAGCATTTGTCAAGGATAGATTCACCGAAAATATCAAAAAACTATTTCTGGTCTCACTCGCATAGAGATAACAACAAAATGGTCATTCAGAGTATTACATTGTAACGCAAAATGAGCAGATATTACCATTTTGCTCTGTAACATCTGCTCATTTTGTTCTTTCGCTAAATTTGTAACCCACTCCCCATACAGTGATGATATATCTTGGGTGTGCCGGATCAGGCTCTATCTTCCGTCGAATTTTGTTGATGTATGCGGTCATGTTCCGTTCATCAAAAACATATTCATTATTCCAAACAGCATCATAAATCTGCTCTTTGCTGAAAACACGCCCTCTATTCTGTACCAACAGCATAAGTATTTCAAATTCTTTTCCTGTTAATACAATTTCTGTTCCATTACGAAAAACCTGATAATTCTCTGGCACAAGTTTCAGACCATCAAAGGAAAACGACGTATCCTTTTCAGTTTCCATAGGTAATTGATAGCCATATTCCTCTATCAGACACCTGAGCTGATTGATAAAATTATCATCAACATTCTCCATTTTAATGAGTATCACATTTCCAATTTTACATCACTTCTTTCCTTAATTATCCTCAACCTGTTTCTATTTTACAATTATTGTTCCACTACTGCTGCTAATCTCTAATTTGTTATTGCCTTGCCCGATATTTCCCTGTTTACAGCCTGATGTGTCTTTTGTAAAATCTATATTGCTTAGCTGCATTGTTATATCATTAGAATCAGTTGTAACATCTAATTGCAAATCCGTTGGACTTTCCTTATGTGATACGGATACATCGCCTGAATCAGTCTGTACTTTCAATGCTGAATAAACGCCTGCTCCTCCTACACCGACTTCACCGGAACTGGTGACAATCGCCAAAGAATCAAAATTTACATCCTTTAATGTCACATATCCTGATTTGCTTACAATTTCCACATCAGGTATCGTACTGTTTTCAAACGTTACATCTCCTGATGTTGTGACTATTTTAGCATTACTCACAGTCACATTAGACAATACCACATATCCTGATGTATTGACTAATGACAACTCCTGAATGGAAATGTTATCAATCTGCATATTTCCACTTCCATTACTAATTTTGAATGGAATTTCTATCCCTTTAGGCAAATATACTGTAATTTCACCGGGCTTTCCAGCCGAAAACTGCTCTGCCATATTTTGCTGCTTATCTGATTGCAGAATATTCAAGGTAATGTCTTTCTGAACTACTGCTATATCCGATTTTTCCTTTTCAATCGTTCCGCTATAGCTGACATGAATTTTTTCATCGGGAGATTCATCTACTTTCAATTCCCATGACTCAAGACTAACATGGATTTCGGAAATTCCGTCAACCTTAAAATCCTGCTTATCACTAACCTTTTTCCCTTTACCGCATCCAGTAAGACAGATGCCGCAAACTATCACAATAATGAAGAAATCTATTATTTTTTTCAATTTATTATCTCCTTTACAACAAATCTCTTGTTTCCGCATTGAATACGGACAGCACCGCAAACGTAAATGATACGACCGTCAAAATAGCAGGAAATATCAGATTACCAGCTAACGAAAAATCTCCGATATTTGCCTGTGTGAGAAAAATCATAATAAAAGAAGCTATAATTGTTGCTTTCGATGACTTCATTATCATTCCGATAAAAAGCGCAATAAAGCTCATGCTCACAATCACAAATGACTTTAACAAAAGCTGGATATAAAAGGACAGGCTTCCCATATTGAAGTCAACCGCAAATGATGATTCCATGCTTAGTGAACCGATAGAAACACAGGCATAAATCAACAGTTTCGTTACCACCAGCGCAGCAAAACTAAACAGCCAGACCGCTATCATCTGAGATGCTAAAATTTTCTGCCTTTTAATCGGGTAAGAAAACATCAGGTTCATTGTTTTATTCTTATATGCACTTACGATAAAAGAAGCCAGCATAACACTTGTGAATATCAGAAAGGACATACTTGTAAACAGTTCAATCGGCGCAGAGATTGTACCCATTCCCTCTGCTGCATCCAGCGTACCGTCCGGATCGTTTGCAATCCCCAAAAATGCCAGTGCGAATACAAACAAGCAGAGAAACGCCGCCAGAATGACCGCACCCCGCATATATTTTGCTATGTTATTCTTCTTCCATTCCAGTTTTATCAGTTTTATCATTTCCTTACACCCTCCCCTGTCAGCTTTAAGAAATAATCCTCAAGACTTTCCGCTTTTTTACTGATAGAATTGATTTCCACCTCATTCATGGCTAATGCCTTTGATATGTCTTTTGTATCAATACAGGCATCATAGATGCGGATACACTTCTCATCAATTACCTTGAAGTTGCTTAGCTCCAGTTTGTCAGCCAGAACATAAGCCGCTTTTTTGGTATTCTCAACCGCAAGCTCTATATATGCCGTATTCATTTCCGAGATTTCTTTCATGGAAATTTCTTTCATCATGTTTCCATGATTGATAACGCCAATCGTATCTGCAATGCTTTCCACCTCTGAAAGCATATGGCTGGATATAATGATTGTAATTCCATATTCACTGCACAGCATCCTGAATAAATCCCTGATCTGTTTCATTCCGGCTGGATCAAGCCCGTTTGTAGGCTCGTCAAGTATCAGCAGTTCCGGTTTGCAGAGGATTGCGCGGGCAATTCCTAAACGCTGTTTCATTCCCAATGAATAGCTTTTTACCTGCTTTTCGGACGCATCTGCTAATCCCAGCATTTCAAGCGCATCCTCCACACATCCGGGAGTATGATACCCCATGTACTCAGAGTGAAGCTGCAAATTGTCCTTTCCACTCATATGGTCATAAAAACATGGAAATTCAATAATGCTTCCCATCCTTTTCAGCACCTCATAAGATGCAGGCGTAAGCTTTTCTCCGAACAGCCAGACCTCTCCTGAGGTTGGTTTCCAGAGATTTGTGAGCATTTTCATAACTGTTGTTTTTCCGGCTCCGTTCGGTCCTAAAAATCCGTAAACCTCCCCTTTTTTCACATGGATATTTACGTTTTTCACCAACTCCTTACCGTCAATGATTTTTGTTAATTGATTTGTCTGTACTATATTTGGCATATCTGCTGCCTCCTTTCTGAATCCTATTATAACGATTCAGTTTTTCAAAACTCTTGAATAATTCTTACAAATTTCTTTCGTGGCATTTTTTTATAGATGTTCTTCCAGCAATGCAAAATACTACAAAACCTATTAACAGCAGAAAATAAAATCCAATTCCCCTGATAATGCACATGGACGCCAAAAGGGTTTTTCCACTGAAAATATTTCTAAATACATTCTTATACATCGCTTCTGTAACTCCCTGCGCTCCGGGAATTGGAAGCATATCTACTGCAACATATATAGCTGCCTGTAGCAGAATGACATCCGCCATCCCCGCAGTTCTAAATCCAAACCCACAATATACTATATAAGTCAATACAAAAATGCTAAGTCTTTGTATAAAAGTTCCAACTATGGTTGTTATTATCATTTTTTTATGGTTTTTAAGAAAATAAACCACATTCCGATAATTTGATAGAAACTTGTCTATCTTCTCTATTCTCGAATTATCTTTCTTCCATAACCGAAGATGCACTAAAACATTTTCTAATTTACAGAAACAACCCCTAATTAACTTTGATGAAAACATAACTAATATCAGAATAATTACTACCACAATATTCAGAAACAATCCCCAAAAATATAACCAATAATATCCCCGCAAATATCTTTTCAACGGTATGTTCCAAAATATCCACATTCCTATTCCAATTAAAACGAGAACAAGTTTATATGAAATGGCAATGGTCATCAAAACGACCGAAGATGCTGACAGACTGTTTCCGTTTCGTTTCATGTAATACATCTGTACAGGCTGTCCTCCGGTTGCTGAAGGTGTAATGCCTGAAAAGAAAAATCCAATAAAAGAATAAGCAATACAACAAGGCAATGCTGCCTGCTCACCAATTCCTTTCAATAGATACCAGATCATGACGCCTTCTGCTGATACAAATAACAACGCAAGAAAAATCGCTGTAAATGTATATTGACATGGCATCTGCCTAATTGCATTTACAATTTCTCTAAAACTCTGCCCTTGAAAAACAATGTCAAAGGTAAATAGCATAATAACAATAAAAAAAATACTGTTCAGTATCAGCCTATGAATCATTTTCTTACTCATAAACGGACACTCCTTTTATTTTACAGCCAGATGTTTTTGTAGAAATTTCTGACAGCCTGCCTTCAAAAAGCACCCGCAATTTTTCACATTCATAAAAGTCCTTTGGCGTTATAAGAGAAAAATGTTTAGATGAAACTCTAATTCCATTTTCCTGCAAAATCTTTCCAATATAAGAAGAACAGGTATATTGATTCTTAATATAAAAAGGAACTCCCATTAAAATAAATGGCAACCCTATTACTGCATAATGAATACGCATCCGTTTGTTATAATCTTTTTTCAGCCTTTCCATTATCGCTTTTTTCTGTGCATATGTGCAATCCAGCTCACAGATCCTATAAAATGCTGACGGAAAAGTATGTAATATCTCATTCCTGCATTCTTTTGTAAACCCGGCAAAAATAGGAATAGCCGGATTTCTCCTCCCGACACTGTAAGCCTCTTTAAATGTGGGTTCTTCCGAAATTACCACATGGATATATCTCTGTTTTACATATCTGCGTATTAATGCCGCAAAAAAACCCGGTGTATCTACAAGCGCAATATAAATATGTGACATACTCTCTGCTCTCTTTCTATTGAAATTTGTAAATCCGCTTTGCAATACGATAACCTGTTATAGTGACCTTCTTCCCTAATCTGCCGGGAAGATTTGTAAAACCGCTAAGCGTGGTATATCGCAGCCGGTAATACAGCTTTGGGTTTTTCCTTTTTATATCTGACCAAAGCTGCCCATACCAGACTTTCGCCTGCTCATCGCCTCTAAGCAGTAAATGAATAGACGAAATCGCCAGCATAATAGAAATGTTGCGGCACATATAATTTGCAAGTTTCGGATAGTTCTCTTTTACCTCATCCAGATTTACACTTTCTGCGACAATTCCTGTCACTTTCATATGCTGTTCAACCCTTGCAATTAACATATTTTCATTTACGGACTGATCCTCCCTGCCCAAAAAATACTGGTACAGGTCAATGTCCATATAATAAAGTGTTTTTACATAGGGCAGCGGATAGTAAGCAAAAATATTGTCCACATAAAATGTATTTTCCGGCAGAACCACCTTAGAATTTCGTAATACATCTGTACGATAAATGAGAGCGTGCATAACCAAATATTGATGAGGACGGAATGTTCCTATTTTATCCCATGAGCAAACTTTATCTATGGGAAAAATATTCCTGTAATTTATTGTTTTTCGTATCCCATCGTTTAAATGGTTATAAGTATAATCACATATCAACATATCAGGGCAGTTTTCCCTCCCTGATACATCTTTTTTCAACCACCTCCTTATCTTTCCCAAAAGCTCTTTATATGCTTTTTCTTCTAACCAATCATCAGAATCTACAACTTTAAAGTATTTTCCTGTGGCAAGTGCAAGCCCTGTATTTACACCAGAGCCATGCCCTCCGTTTTCTTTATGTACCACTGTTACTATATCCGGGAATTGTCTGCAATATTGCTCGGCAATTTCTCCCGTATGGTCAGTAGAACCATCATTAACCACAATAATCTCGACTTCATTCCCTCCTGCAACTAAGGAATCAAGACAGCGTTTTAAATATTGTTCTGAGTTAAAACATGGCACAGTAATCGTTAAATGTTTCATCTATCAAAATCCTCCTTCAAAAACATTATAACGATTACGTTTTTCAAAACTCTTGAATAATTCTTACAAATTCCTTTCGCCTGATATTCAATACAGAACCTTCTTTAGTTTTACTGTAAATACCGTTTTAATACCGGGTTCGCTTTCTAATAAAATATCTCCGCCCATCTGCTTTGCAAGATTTTTGGCGATTGTAAGTCCTAATCCATTACCCTGTATCTGACGGTTACGGGAATCCTCCATTGTATAGAGCCTTTCAAATACACTGGCTGCAAACTCTTTTCCAATCCCCTTTCCTTTATCTGCAACATCAATGTAAACATATCTTTTATCTTCTCTCAGGAAAAAACCGATATATTTCCCATCACTGCCATAACGGATTGCATTTGACAGCAGATTGTTCAAAATCCTGTTGATTGACTCCGTATCCCCTTGAACAAAAATTTTCTGTTCCGGAATGGATATGTCCACAGCAAATTCTTTTTGAAGTAACAGCTCATAAAAACCAAGCACATTCTCCCGACATAACTCATTGATATTTATCTTGGTTATTTTCATGCCCACATCCCCAGCCTCCAGCTTTGCCAGTGTAAAAAACTGGTTAATCAATTCCATAACCTGCTTTGCCTTTAACTCGACCTTTTTCAATATTTCATCTTCCTTATTTTCTATACGCATAATCTCTAAATATCCTAAAATAACTGTCAGTGGAGTTTTTATATCATGCGAGATATTTGCAAGCATTTTCTTTGTGGAGATTTCCTGTCTGCGGTAATCAATCCTTGTTTTTTGACGGTCTAAAAGCATCCGGTTAATCTGCCCGCTTAAATTCATAAGAATTTTGTTGTCGGTAAAAACCATAACCTTCTCATCGCTATCATCTTCTAAAATATCTGACAGCTTTTCACCTATTTTTTTCAATTTCATCTGTATTCCTTTATTAAAAACAAAACGCTGGTAAACGATAACTGCAATCAGAAAAATAATGGCGCTGCTTAAAAAAAATATAATTGATTTATCACTCATTCTTCCTCTCCTAACCTGTACCCAATCCCCCACACCGTTATGACATATTTGGGATTGCGTGGATTGTCCTCTATTTTGTTCCGCAGTCTGCTGATATGGACATTGACTGCATTTTCATCTCCCACATAGGCATCATTCCATACGCTGGAATAAATCTGTTCTTTGGTATAAACCTTTTTCGGGTTTTTCACTAAGAGTTTCAAAATTTCAAATTCTTTTACTGTCAATTCTATTC
>CAQBGY010000157.1:4373-7192 GCA_948759685.1 uncultured Eubacterium sp. | reverse complement strand
GGGAAAGCAAACCGATAAAAGAGGAAGTCCAAATGATATAAAAGGAAGTCCGACAATCCCTTCGGGTTCTAAAAAAGGTAGTTGGTCTAAGCACATTATAATAGGAAAGCCGGGGAAGCAAACCTTATTTGGCTCACTACCCCCAGCCCTACATATTCACACTTGCTAATCAAACCAGTCGGGATTATCTGCTTTGAGTTGGGTTATCAACCCGCTATCATCCGTTGTCATTTTACATAATGTTACCGGGATTAAAAAAAGCAAGTAGTGGGCGGATTGCTCCACCCTTGCTACTTATTTAGGCTGCTACTTCGGATTGTTGTTTCTCTATGGGTTGGGGAACTCCTTCAGGTTGAGGATGTCCGGCATCTTCTATCTGCTCCAACAAAGCGACTTTCTTTTCTTCAATGCGTTTATGGCGATTTTCGTACACTTCATTATACTTGTTTGTGATGTTTGCCAACTCTTCGGGCATATGTTTTTTTGCAAAGTCAAGCAAGAGTGCAGCCGTGCCATTGTTCCTAAAGGCATCCTTAAAATTAGCAATCAAGAAATCCCTGCGGATAACGGCTTTTGCTTTTGCCGTAAGATTGGCTATGACGTTCATCTTTTCTTCATCTTTCAGATAATCACATTCTTTGTCAATGCCGACGGCAGCATAATTTTCCTTACGGAGAGAGGACAACAAGAAGAAATACATCATCCTATCTTCATCAGCACCAAATTTTGTTTCCGTTGTATCAATTTCCTTTATCACCCTTTTTACATCCTCTACTGTGTTCTCAGTGGCGATTTCCTTGTTACGCTTGTCTTTCTTTTCCAGTTTCGCTATTTGTGTGGCTATTGTTTGTGTAACCTTGTCACTTTCCGCTATTTGGGCTGCGGTCTTTTCCACATAACAGAGTGTGATGTCAGCCTGCCCAATCTTGGCATAAAGTGTAATCTCTCCGGCTTCGCCCTGCCTGCTGATTTCATTGCATATCTCCATATAGTCTGCTTGTTCTTCCTCGTAATCCTTTAGTGCTTCCTCGTAATCTTCGGAGTTATCGTAATCTCCGATTTGTGGTTCTATCGGATTTTTAGGAAAAGCTATGCAACTATTTATTGTTTCAACGTCATAGCCCGAAGCGATGAGACGTTCAACCGTGGTTGCATTAGTGCAATATGGGTCACGGCAAAGGATTATATCGGGCTGTTGTTGCGTAATCTGAATGGCTTTCTCTTTCAGAAAGGCTGCATTCATTTCTGCAAGACAAGTGCGGTTAGAGCATTGTCCACAACCACCGTCATTGAATAGCAAAAGGTTATTGGTGTTATACCGGCAAGAAGCACATTCGGTTTTGTCGAAGTAGTAGCGCTCCAAGTCTATGGTGAATTTTTGTTCGATAAGCTCTGCTATCTCTTTGGCTCTTCGGCCTCTCCAACTGGAATAGTGCTGGATGCCTTCTTTGAGATATTTCTCGTACACCTCACGTTGCACATCTTCCCCATATCGGCATATCTCAGAAGCCACACTAATGGTGATAACGTCTGCATCCAGCAATTCGGCAAGTTCGGGAATGAGGGTGGAGAAATTCAATCGGGTACGGATATAGTTCTCGCTTTTGCCAAATAAGACAGACAAGGTTTCTACCGTATGCCTCCCACTATCAATGAGTTGCTTATAAGCATTGGCTTCTTCCGTAGGAGTAACGTCTTTACGCTGCAAGTTCTCTGTGACCGCCATTTCCTGTGCTTCTTCGTCCGAAAGTTCGGATATGATAGCCGGAACTTCTTCCAAACCAGCAATAACGGAAGCACGGTATCTGCGTTCGCCAAAGACAATCTCGTAACGGTCTGTGTCTGCAATAGGGCGCACGGTGATAGGTTGCAATACGCCTTGTTGCTTGATGCTTTCCGCAAGTTCGTCCAGACCTGTTTCATCGAAACGCTTGCGAGGATTGTAGTTACTCGGCTGAATGTTTGCCACTGACACTAACGTGATGTTTCTTTCTGCTGCTGATTGATTAGCTGTTGTCATAATCTTTGTAATTTTAAAAGTTTGATATTATGTGAATATTTGTTTTTTCCCTTTCATCGGTTTCTTTTTGTCGAAACCGTTTTGGAGTTTTACAATGCCACACACAGCTATCGGTATAGCTTCATGCGACGGCTTTTCTTGCCAATTACGCTCCGAAGGAGGAAGAATTTGCAAGAAATTTATTTCAAGCTGGCGGCATCAAGTGCGATAGCAGACTTTTGCATTAGGAAAACCCAACCGGTGCCGACTTAAAAAGTGACAGGAAGAAGGGTCAGGGAAAGAATGAGTAGAAAAGGACTATAAAGTCTCTCTATATAATAGGTATGTGGAGAATGGTATAAAAGGAGGGATAGAACCTATAAAGGTCTCCGGCTTGGGTGGGTAGAATAATCAGGGTTTGCCGGACAAACAAAAAGCGGCTTTTTCCCGAACTCCATGCAGAGACAACTCGACGATTGTCGAAGTCCCTGCATGGAGTACCGGAATGTGCCGCCGTTTGTCCTGCCTCTCCCCGTGTCTGAGCGAAGTGAAAACTCAGGGAGAGGACAAGCCTTATCCTATGAAAAATCCGGGTGGGAAAGCCGGTGGAAGCTATGCTTATTATAAAAGGTATGGTCGCAATGAGGTATTACTCATTGAGTTGTTATAAAAGGGAACGATGGCTTGTAATGTGCCACCGCATCACAGAAGAAATTCCCTTTGCCTTGTCTCACGACAAAACAAAGGGAATGGTTAAAATATACTGTATAAATTAAGCTGCGATTACTGTCACGGCAGGTTGTTGCTCCAACTCTTTCAA
>CAQBGY010000157.1:0-4363 GCA_948759685.1 uncultured Eubacterium sp. | reverse complement strand
TCTTCCGATCTCAATCTTCCGCTGCAACTCCTTGCACTCCTGTTTCAGTGCATCCAGTTCGGCGGTCTTGCCCCACTTGCGGCTGAAAATCTGCTGCAAGGTCGGGAGTTCATTTGCCAGTTGGTCAATCTTTTCCTGTTGGCGCCTTATCAGTTCCGGCAACTTGTCAAGGGTGGCTTGCGGATAGACTGCGGAATCGGCAAAGCCCAATGGCAATGCACCGGACAAACCGCATTTGTATTTCAACCCGCTTTTACCTTCCACCAAGAATATGTTGCGTTCAAAAGCACCGGTATAGTGGTATTCGCTGCGGACGGACAGGTTCAGCCCGATGTAGCTGCCAATGGTGCCGATGGCTTCGCTCCTGTAAGTCTTGGCTATCTTATGCAACTCACGTCCGGTTTCTTCCGCTATGGCTTGTTGCAGGTTCAGAAGCAAGGTTTTCCGTTCGCCTTTGTATTCTTTATAATATGCCCAATCCTCGGACATCCGTTGTTTGGTTAGCATGGTTTCCTCTATATCCTGCTCAGTTTTGGCAATCTTGCGCTCGGCACGGTATCTTTCCTTGTTGAAAATGGCCTGCTCTTTCTCCAACTGCATAATCCGGTTGTCAAGCTTTGCCTTGTTCAACAAATCCATATTGCCGGAAAGGACTGCAACGAACTCGGCGAAGTTCATGCCTGTGTTCTCGTCCATGCTGTCCTCGTCAATCCTGCGCACGGCTATCGTGCCGTTGTTTATCTGATTGATAAACAGTTGCTTGTTCCGTAACAGGTTGAATTTGTAGGCATCCAGCGTTTTCTCCGTGCCGTAAATGATAATATCCACGACATTGCCACCCCAGAACTTCACGGTATTGCCTTTGCGGACGGCACGCCCGTTGCGCTGCTCCAAATCTGCCGGGCGCCAGGGTACCTCCAAATGATGCACCGCCACGGCTCGCTGCTGCGCATTGACACCTGTACCCAACATGGAAGTAGAGCCGAACAATACCCGGACAGTGCCGTTGTTCATGTCGGTAAACAGTTTCTTACGTTCCTGTTCGGTCTTGGCAGTCTGTATAAACCGTATCTCATTTGCCGGAATACCCATTGTCACCAACTTGTCTTTGATGTCCTGATAGATGTTCCACTCATTAGACTTGTACGTGCTTAAGTCACTGAACACGAACTGCGTACCTTTGTTGGATTTGGAACGTACATAATAGTCGTAGATAGTGGCCGCACACCGGGAAGCCTTGTTGCCCGGATCGTCAGCGAACTTATCACCCAACAGGCGCATATCCAAAGCCATTTTCCGTGCCACATTGGTAGCCACCAGCATTTTAGCCATATCCAGATTGTCGGGCTGCGGAATGTCAAGCCCCAAATCATCCCAATTACCGCTACCGGCGAACGACACCAGACGTCCAATCATTTCCTCTTGGGCAATGGTAGGCTTGTCGGAGAGAAAACGTACATTCTTCTGCGGCACGTCAAGGTTTATCATTTCAGCCGTGCGATAATCGGTTATCTCACGCAGGAAGGTCGCCAGTTCAGGAATCTTGATATACGTGCGGAAACGCTCTTTGCGCTTGATTGAGCCGGTGATGTTCAACTCATAGTCGGTTGTCTTTTTCGTGAAAATAGCCGCCCAAGCGTCAAAGCAACTTATACATTGGCGTGACAACTCTTTCGGCCGCAAGTATTTGAACAACACATACAATTCGGTCAGCGCATTTACCACCACCGTGCCGGAAAGGAACGTGGCACCCAAATCCCTGCCCGTCCGTTGCTGTATGTCACGAATGGCGACAAGCAGGTTCATGGCACGTTGCGAGCCTTGTGTATTACCAATCCCGGCAACCCTTGTGTGGCGTGTCTGGAACATCAGATTTTTAAAATAGTGGCTCTCATCGACAAAGATGTGGTCGATGCCCATAGCATGAAAATCAACGCAATCATCCTTTTTCTCGCCAAGTTTCTCTTTTAAGGCTTCCAAGTTGGCGTTGAGGTTCTTCTGCCGTTTCTCCAAACCTTTCTGTAACCTTTTGTTGTTATCAGCCATACCGCTGTCCTCCAACACTTTCAAAGAGCGTTCCACGTCTTGAAGTTCCTGCTCGCATATCTCCAGCATGGTCTGTTCGGATTGCGGTATCTTGGAAAACTGGTCGTGCGTGAGAATGATGCAATCCCAGTTGTTATTCTTGATTTTAGAGAACAATTCCTGTCGGTTGGCAGGTGTGAAGTCCTCTTTTCCCGGATAAAGAAGTTTTGCGGTCGGATATGCCTTGCGGAAACAGTCCGCAATCTCGTGTACGTTGGCTTTCAAGCCGATAATGAGCGGCTTCTGTGTCATGCCCAAACGCTTCATTTCATAAGCCGCCACACACATTACCATTGTCTTGCCTGCACCGACTGCGTGCCAGCATACGCCACCGCCATTCTGCTTAATCATCCAGATTGCATCCTTTTGTGAGGGATAGAGGTCATCGTATGGGAACTGCTCAAAAGAGAGGTTGGGGAATGTCTGTACCGAACCGTCATAATGAGGACGGACGTAGCAATTAAAGCGTTCGTTATACAGGCGTACCAATTCATCACGCACGGCGATAGGTTGGCAATCCAACCATTCGTTGAACTTGCGGCGTATCTCCTGTATCTTCGTGGATGCCGCTTGTATGGCTTCTTCATCGGGTACACGGATACTTTCACCGTTGCGCATTATCTCTTTGGTGATTTCCGGAACCGTATCGTGCAGGGCGTGGACGAACAGGGCTTCCCCGTTATAGCTTCCAATCGAATAGACATTATAGGCAATGGGGGAATGGCCTTGCAAAGAGACAATATAGGTGTCATTCACATCAAAATACATCACTGTTGTGTTTACCCCGAACAGGTCTTTGGCAAAGGAAGCGTAAATACTTGCCGGAATCCAACGCTCACCCATATTGAAGTCAAGTTCTTCATACGGAATAAGTTCGGGGGTCGCATCTTCCAAAGCCTCGACAGATGTAGCCGCCCATTTTTGAGCGTTGCCTGTCAGGTCAGCAAGAACGGTACATATCTCCTTACATTTCTCCACGACATTACCTGCAAGGAATTTGCCTTTGTTCTCCCAACAATCCGTCAAAGGATTGTAGAATATCTCACCGGCAAGGGCTTCTGTCAGTTCTGTTTCGGTCTGTCCGGTTGTCTGTACAAGATAGTCCATATTGACCGAACCGTAATAGTTAAGGCTGCTTGCCAATGCTTCTACCAGTGTCAGTTGAATGGAAGTATCTATTTTCTTGAATGCAACAGGCTCGTGCATGATGTCGGCTTTACAGATGTCCTTTCCGAGTTGCATTTCAATCGTGAATACTTCCATGCCCAGACTATCCCAAGAGAAAAACTCCTTGTTGTCGTTGTGGTGGAAAAAGCCCCACTTGCGCACATAAGTATCATAGTGTTTGTTGAGTTGTTCCCTTAGCTTCGGATATTCGGCCAGTTCCTCGCTTTCTTTAGTTGTCAGTTCAAAGTAGGCTTCACGG
The DNA here is from genome assembly GCA_948759685.1 of uncultured Eubacterium sp. The sequence continues at coordinate 852 of CAQBGY010000157.1, read as the reverse complement.
ATAGGAAAATAATCGTTGGCACGCTCTATGTTTATCCGGGAGACTTTTAAAGGTACGAATGTAACGGTCATGTCGGAAAAACAGTTTGCCTGTTTGTAGCGGAGTGTGCCAAGTTGGTTTTCAAAGAGTACCAACGTGCCGTTTTTCATCCACTTGTGCAACGTGCCTGTGTACGTGCGTTTTTCCCTGTTGGGTTGTGCCGCCTTGTTGGTATTAAAGCAATCAAAAAGAGACATTTGTATGCCGCCAATGCCTTTGTTCGGTGTGGCAAACAGGTTCTTTCTGAAAAAACGCTCAAAGTCGGCTTTCAGCATGGAGGAAAGGGTTTGTTGCAAATCGGCTTCCTCTCCCTGCCAGCGGTATTTGCGCACATATTCCCCATATTGGTTGGTTTGTATGCGACTTTCTGTAAACAAGGCGGTTTTTGGTAAAGTAAACAATTTGTTGGTATGTCCGGTATATTGGTCACTGCCCGGTACGATTTCTCGGGTTGTTTCTATGAACAGCTTTTCACGGTCTGTAAGCGTTACCTTACGGCCGCTCTTTTGGAATATCAACAGGTCGCTGCCTACTTCAATGCCGCTTGTCTGCATGAACAGGCTATCAGGCAAACGTAATGCCGTAATCAGATTGCAACGGTGTACAAGATAGTCACGCACGAATTGGTTGCCTTGTGTGTCAGCGATACCTCTTGATGTGACGAAAGCCAATATGCCGCCCTCGTTCAGTTTCTCAACGGCTTTCACGAAGAAATAGTTATGGATGGTCTTGGAAGCCTGTGCATAGATGCCGCCTTTTTTGCTAAAAGTATTGTAGATCGGAAGAGCGTCGTGTAGGGAAAGAGTGTAGATC
>CAQBGY010000156.1 GCA_948759685.1 uncultured Eubacterium sp. | reverse complement strand
TATTATTGCATGAATTTGAGCATTATAAGACAAAGGATAATCTTTGGTTATTAATTGGTACCATCTGCATTGTTGTTCAATGGTTTAATCCTTTCGTATGGATTGCTTATTTCGATATGCAAGAGGATTGTGAACTGGCTTGTGATTATAGAGTTCTATCCAGCTTAGGAAAAAATGATAAGAATAACTATGCAGAAACGTTACTACGAATTTTAGAGTCAAGTCAAAGAATGGTATATGGTATATCTTCAATTGGGGCAAAGAGGGGGATGGAAAAAAGAATGAAAAGTATTTTTAGCAAGAGGAAAAAAAGAGGATTTTTGATTTTAATAATTGTTTTGTGTTTTGCTACATTGATAACGTTTATTAAACTTACAACTGATGAAAAAGATCAAGGTATAAGTAATATTTCACGACAAGAACAAGCAATTGATTCGGAAACAGAAAGCAGTGATATATCAGCTGACAATTATTTTGTGGAAAGCGAAGTTGAATCAGCAGAACATTTATTCTCAGAAGAAGGCGAATTATCTGAGAATGTTACACAGACTCAAAATATAATTTATGCTGAAAATTTGGAGGATATCAAAACGATAGAGAATTTTCAGATTGCTGATTGTTATGTGACAGATACAATTCGTGCTGGAAACCATTTTTGGATTGATAACCAGGGGGTGCTTTGGGGAACTGGACATAGTGAATATGGTCAATTAGGAGAACTACGGGAAGACCTGACCACAATTAAAGAACCTGTTTTACTTGCAGAAAATGTAAAGCATGTTGATTTTTCCGGTGAATATTTTATGATTTACATTACTGAGGATAACAATCTTTACGGATTGGGAGGAAATCCGGCAGGCATATTATGTGAAACATCTATGAATGATTTAAACAGTACCTATATGAACGTTATTACAGAACCGATACTTTTGATGGAAAATGTGGTTTATGCAAGATGTGGTTATTCTTCCATTATTTTATTGACAGAAAAAGGTGAGGTTTACGAGTTGGGAAATAGAGAGTATGTTCCTTTTGGAAATAATACATACCAGAAGCCACACATGGTAATGGAAAATGCCAAGTATGTAACATCGTTTTTAAATACATATGCCGTTATTGATAAGAAAGATAACTTATGGACATGGGGAGATAATCGCTTAGGCCAGTGCGGCGTAGGAAAATACTCTGATCAGTTACAGACACCTCAAAAAGTGTTGGAAAATGTGAAGTGTGCATGGATGGGGGTTGTAGGGTTTAACAGCACGGCTAAAATTCGTGCTAATGATAATCTGATTGCTCTGACAGAAGATGGGGACTTTTATGGCTGCGGGGAAGGTATTGGGAACACACATCTGATTGGCGGAATCGATGATTTGGTGGAGGAACAGGAAGTGACTGCATCAGATACGTTTCTAAAGATAATTTTGCAGGAATATGTACCACTTTCTGTATCATTAAAGGATGTAGAGTTGTTATGGACGGAGGAAATGTTAAAGCAATTTTTGAATCAATATGAAATTGATTATACAGTCGGACATACAGATGAAGGAAATTTTTTGATATATCATGCAAATGAATATACTTGGGATTTAATTTTTAATGACCAAGGACAGCTTGCAGTTATTGAAAGCACGAAATGTGATGAAATGGCTAAGGATATGTTAGTGGAAGGAGATTCAATAGAAAAAGCAATAGAGTATTATGGAACAAATTATAAGCAATATGATTTAGGGTGGGGTTATTTCATAGCTGAGTACGAGGAAGAAGATTATGATTTTCAGATTGGTTTTTATATCGATGATGGATGTGTCCGATTTAGTAAATTTTTAAAAGGGTTTAGAATTTGAAAATTATTCGGTAATTTTATTGCTTTACAAAGCATTTTTTGATTTACTGTAAAAGTCCTTTATAATTTGCTTATTTTGGCAAGGTGCAGGTATTATGAAAAAGAAATATATTGTAGTGATATTATTATTATTTATTTTGTGTGGATGTTCTATATATGACAAAGAACTGAAAATAGACTATGAAGCAATAAAGGAGGAAAAACCGCATGATATTGAGGAAGGCAGCGAAATTCAAAATGAAGAAACTCTAATTCATAATGAAAATACAGTTGTAAATCAAATGGAAAAACCATATGATAACGAAATAAAAAATTATCAGGATTATTCTGGATTTTGGACAGAAGGAGGTATTTCTCACGAGGAACTTCTTCAAAACGGTGGAGTAGAGTTATATATAGAAATTATAAATAATAATGAATTACATGGGTATCTATACGCACAACAGGGAATGACAGAACGTGTCGCTGAGGTAGAGAATATTTTATGTGTAATTGAAAATGGAAAGTGTCAATACTCATTTTCAGATGATGGTTGGGGAGATAGCGGAACCTTATTTATTCAGTTTGAACAGGAAGAAATTGTGATTGAGGTAAAGGATTATAAATTGAGTGAAACAAATGTGATTGGTTTTGGGATTGATAGGACATATATTTTGACTCGTGCGCAAAGCAAGGAAATTTTAGAAAATGGATCAAATTTTTCTGTTTTTGAGTCGCAAACAGCGGAATTAGAACAATATAAGCCGAATTGGACAGAGGAACAGATATTAGAGGAATTTAGTAAAAGAATTAAGTATTTTGAAAATTGTGAATATTATGAAGATGTATTACACTATATGGAGGGTGTCAGAGAAGTAACAGATTCAGACCTATATATAAATTCATTATACGCAACAGATACAAAGTATTATTCTAAGGAAGATTTTCAAGATGTGCCACCGCTGATCATATATCTTGCTAAAAATGAAATTTACGCACGACATGGATATATTTTTAAGGATGAAAATTTAAATAATTATTTTAAAGGACAACTTTGGTATATACCATTGATTAGTGCAGAAGAATTTGATGGTAGTATATTTAATGAATACGAGAGAGAAAATCTAAAACTTTTAGCCGAGATTGACAATTATAGGAAATGAAATAGAGGATGTGATGATGGCAAAGTCGAGAAAGAATTTTGAGGAAGTATATAGTACAGCATTGCGCAAATAACAATGAATACAGCAGCTGCTATTTGCACCAGTCCTGCGTTGTCGTCAGTCAACAATGCCACCGCATTGCCTCCTTCCTCCGCCTTGTCCTGTCACAAATATCAGGCACTGTTTTTCACTGTTATTTAGGCAATGCTGTACTAGGATATATAAAAAGATATAACCTCCAAACAGTGTGTTTTGCCACAGAAGTGTTTGGAGGTTTATCAAATGATAATGATCTAAACTGTTAGGTTCATTATATATTTTCAGTTATTAAAAGTTTATGCAGGAGTATTAATACCAAAACCTGTTAAACCAGAATCATTTATTGAACGAGTTTTTTGTTTAACTGTGTCATCTTCTGTGTTACCTTCAATAGTTGTATACATATGTGTCTGTGGATCATAACCTGTAACAATTCCAACGTGAGATGCGCCATTTGATTTTCTGATAAAAATGTCACCTCTTTTGGGCTGATATTCATTCTTATCTCCAAAACGATTTTGTTCTTGATAAAAAGATAAATAATCAGCAACACGTACACTTTTGGGAACAATGCCAAGCTGACCAGAAACATTTAATATACCAGCCTTATTTGCGCACCAAGAAATAAAGCAAGCACACCATGCATTACCTTGATCGCTAGGAAACCATTTGTTATATTTATTGTAATTTTCTTTTCCGCGATCTTCTGCAGCGAGCCCTTCAAAGCGGTCTGCATTTTCTTCAGCTAGAGCATATAATACCATATTTTCTACAAATGTTGATAAAGATGAGTCAGCTTCATTGGAGTATTTGGATACTTTATCATAAACAGTATTACGTCTGGTAGGAAATGCCCCTAATCCTTTCTTTTCGCCATTTTGTATATAAACATCCTGCAATGCATAGTTATGTATATCATCAAGAGATACATTACTCCATTGATTAGTTATCTGCTTACCGATTCTGGAAATTCCACTTGGTGATTGATTGTAACAGTCACTGAAGTATATTAATACCTTTTCGTCAGAAATGCCTAATCTTTTACCATATTCAATGTATTCATTCACATCAGTACGCTTTAAATTATCTTGTGCTTGATGAGATTCTTCTGTATCCAGAAGCTGTTTAAGCTTATCTACTTCATCAGAATCGAGAGAAGTAGGTCTTAAAGTGTCGAAAGGAGAAGAATTCTGAGCAATAATGTAATTTCCAATAGTAGTTCCTGCCATAATAGCATCAAAACTTTTAGGATTAAGATTTCTGATGTTTAATAGAAGTTCATAAGCTCTTGAAGCACGCCACTGAAGTAATCCAATAGAAAGAACATCTGTTTTGTTCATGTCACTGTATGAACCTTCCTGTGCACTAATTACCTCAATTGTAAATTCAAGTAAATTTCCAGTAACAGGAATAGAAGGAAATATTGGAGCATCAGCAGATCCATCATTTTCTTTTGCATTACTTGAATAAAGTTTTTCCAAAGTATTTTTCCCAGCTATACCATCAGGAGATAAATTATTTATTCTTTGAAATTTTATTACCGCCAATTTTGTGCTTCTTCCATAATTCCCGTCAGCACCAGAAGCACCACAATTATAACCAAGAGAGATAAGTCGTTTTTGTAAAGTAATAACGGCAGAACCAGTAGATCCTTCTCTTAGCAAATCGCTATTACTACCAGATCCCTTTACTGGATTTGCTGAATTAAGCTTGTTCCAAGTATCATCGCCAACTTTTCCATCAACACGAAGACCATTATTCTTTTGAAAAGCAATAACAGCATTTTTTGTAGCCGTACCAAATTTGCCATCTGCACCAGAGACACCACAGTCATATTCTAGTTCTAAAAGACGTTTCTGAAGCCGGATAACAGCTTCTCCAGAACTTCCTAATACTAATAATGGAGTAGTAGTTGGTGTGGTTGGTGTTGCAGTTTCTAATTTTGCCCATGTATTATTTCCAACTTTTCCGTCAACGCTTAAGCCATTGTTCTGTTGAAACATTCTTACTGCACGATAAGTATCATCTCCGAAAATGCCATCTGCACCACCATCACCGCAAGAGTATCCTAGGTTAATAAGTTTTGTTTGAAGCTCAACTACATATGTACCAGTGCTACCAAGCTGCAGAAGCGGTTTGCTGGAAGTTGAAGCATAAAGTTTATCCAGCGTTCCTTTACCTGCCATTCCATCTGCAGTAAGTCCATTATCTGATTGGAATTTAAGTAATGCATTATAAGTTTCATTCCCGGCGACGCCATCTACTGAGCCAGTATAATAACCTTTTTCTTTTAAGGCTGTTTGAATTGGACTGATATCAGACTTTAATTTGCTCCATGTTCCATCACCGACCTTACCATCAGAACTTAGATTCCTGGATGTCTGATATCTTTTTACAGCGGAAGTAGTGTTGGAATCAAAAACGCCGTCTAATCGTTTGGGATTAAAACATAGTATACGTAGACCATATTGTAAGTATTTGACTTGAGAACCTGTGTTACCTTCAACTAATAACATAATTTTTCCTCTTTTCTTTTTATGATTGAATTTGCAAATTCGATATGTAAAAAGAAATAAAAAATACAAATGTAAACAAAAATATCTCAATTCTGAAAAATTTTATATATAAAGTCTGTATAACTATCAATAATACATATATTACTAATAGATATTTCACTAAAAATAATGATCTAAGTATACTTTTATATAACTATTGGTTATATGTCTAAAACTGCATAGGAGTTGGAAAAGTGGATAAAGGATTATTTGGAATACAATTACAAAAATACAGGGAACTGGCAGGATATAGTCAAGAGGATTTGGCGGAAAAAGTTGATTGCAGCACAATTTTCATTTCTTATATCGAACACGGACAGAAATCACCGAGTTTGAAAACATTTATAAAGCTTGTCAATGCACTGAATGTGCCTGCAGATGTTCTGTTAGGTAATGAGATAGTAAACTATACATCTGAAAAGTTAAAACATATGATAAACCGTCTAGATATTTTGCCTGCTAAGGAACGGCAAAGAATTTTGGATATTATGGATGAAGCGATTACGATTGAACTAAAATATTACGAAGGACAAGGGGAGAAGTAAATGTTACTTTTGGTATTTGATACTGAGGAAGAAAAAAATAAGTTCGTTGCATTGTATGAGACTTATGGCAAGACAATTTATTATACATTAAAGCGTTTTCCGATAGATGAATATACGATTGAAGATTTGTCCCAGGATATATACATAAAATTGGCTGATCATTTGGAGAAAATTGATATGAATGATTTAAAAAAAACCCAAAATTATGTGATAACAGTAACCCGGAATTATTGTGTGAGTTTTCTTAGACAAGATAGAAGGAGTCGAGAGGATTTGTTCGAAAATATATCCATGGTAAAAAACGATGAAGAGGATATAGAGGATTATGTTATAAACAAGGAACAAATTGCGTGGCTGGCAAGTGAAATTAATCAATTGGATGATATATACAAAGCTGTCCTAGAATTAAAATATGTGAATGAATTTACAGATGATGAGATTGCAACATTTTTAAAGATAAAGAAAAAGACAGTACAGATGAGACTTTACAGAGCTAAGATAATGTTGCGTAAACGATTAGGAGAACAGGGGTATGAAAGATAATTTTAATGATATATGGGAAGCTATGTTAAAGGCAGCTGTTCTTGAAAATTCCTATAATCTAGTGAAGGATTATCCATCCGTAGAGGAGATTAATAAGATGAAACTTCCTAGGCAATATGAAATGAAAATGCACAAAGTTATCAGGCATTATCAAAAAAATAAAAGTGACAAAATTCATAAAATATGCAGGCAGAGTTGCCTCCTTGTTACTTGTTGCTGCAGGTATTATGTTCACTATTTTGCTGCAGTTTGATGAGGTTCGAGCATCCTGCAAAAATGTTGTTATTCAAATTTACGAAAGATTTATTCAGTATGATTTTAATTCATCTGACGGTGATAAAGAAATTATAGAAGTCGGATTTGTGCCGGAAGGATATAAGTTGGAATGTGAAGAGATCAAAAGTGATGGTATGAACATCGTATATAAAAATAATATGGAAGACACCATAAGAATATCCTTCTTTAAGGATAATAGAACGATATATTTAGATACTTATGAGTTGAAAGTTCTCAATAAAAAAATAACCCTTTCGTATGGATTTAT
>CAQBGY010000155.1 GCA_948759685.1 uncultured Eubacterium sp. | reverse complement strand
CCATTTGCAGAAGGGTAACCGGATGAATATTGTTCATGGCGATATGGTTCTTCAGTATCTCCGCACTGACCACGCCTTGCGATTTCAATATCTCATTGTAGGCTTCCTCTGTTATCCGCAGGTATTCCCGTAAACGGCTGTTCTCCCTTGCGGACTTTATCTCGTTCTTCCTGCCGTTCCAGTCTTCCGGTCGGCAATAAATTCCCGTACTGATGACGGTCTGTTTTCCGTCAATGGTTATACGGCAGAGTACGGCAGTCGTTCCGTCAGCCTTTGTCTTGCTGCGGTTGATATAGGGTAACAATGAAAATGTGCTTCGCATATCGTTTTATGTATTAAAGTGTTAATTGAAAATCTTCGGTAGCTTTGATAAACTTATCCATGTCCTCGAAAAGTTTCTTCGGGCTGACACGGGCATAGACCTGAGTGGTGGAAATATCGGAATGTCCCAACATTCGGCTGATGGTTTCTATCGGCACACCCGCTTCGAGTGTTATCAGCGAAGCAAAACTATGGCGGGCCTGATGATAGCACAAGTTATCCTTGATGCCTGCCAGTGCAGCCAACGCTTTCATGTGCCGTTTCATGTTCGGGTGGTGGATTATCGGGAAAAGCGTTTCCCGTGTTTCGTCCTTGTATCTCTCAAGTAGTGCCAACGCTTCGGGAAGCAGTTTCACGCTCGCCCGATGTTCGTTTTTCTTTCGGCGGTATTTCAGCCATAATGATCCGTTGTCATCCGTGTACAGGTTCTCGTCCGTGATGGAAACCACATCAGCGTATGACACACTCGTATAGCAGGCAAACAGAAAAAGGTCGCGTGCCAGTATGTGCGTCTTTCGGTACGAAGGTATCTCCACATCACGGATTCTTTCGAACGATTCGCGGCTCAATGCACGTGGTGTCCTTTCTGATTGCCGGGGCAGGGCGAAATGTTGAAAATGGCATTTCTCGGAATACCCTTTCTTGTAGGCAAGGCGGCAGATTTTCTTCAGGATGGCAAGGTGGTGGCGGACGGTATCTATCGCATAGCCTTTATCTTCCGTGACGAAAGCCTGATAGTCGTGGATGAACTGTTCCGTCAATTGTCCGAAAGCCAGATCCTTGACCTTGTACTTGGTTTCGATAAACTCCCCGAGTGTCAGCCGCATATAGTGATAACCGGGATAAGTCCCTTTCGCACGGTCTATGCCGATACGTGCCTTAATGTCGTCACAGATTGCATCTGTCATTTTCATGAGAGTCATCTGCGTTTCCATGCTGCCTTGAAAATAATTCTTCACATCGGTGGCGTCAAAACCGACCTTACGGGATACAAGGCTGTCGAATGCGGCGTTTACCGCCAACAGCAGTTTTTCAATCCTGGCATTGGTTTCCACCGCTTCCTTGCTCTTGCCGTTCAGACGGCTTTCACGGGGATTCCACAGTTCGGGAGTGCAGGACAGCTTAGATCCGAACTGTGCCATCGTGCGGTTCACGGTGACTCTTCCCATTATCGGGGCTTTGCCCGATTTGTCCAGTCCGCTCTTTTTGAGGTAGAGCAACACCTTGAATTTTTCTACTTTCATACGCTTATATTTTTTAGTGCAAAATTACTTGCCGTATAAGCGTTCCTTGATATGCAAAACACTGTGTATGAGCGCAAACAAAACGGTGAGGGTTTCTTTTCATTGCCTGCCGTTACCTATTCCCGTTTCGGTAACTGCCCGGCTAACGGTTTGGTAACTGAACAACCTCAATATTCCGTTGCCGTTTGCATTTTCTCCACTTGGCAGAATGCTGAAACAAAGCTCATTTCAAACGGTTTACGTTTTATCTTCACCTGTCCGCTTTTCCTTGCACAGCCTATCACTTTCCACATTGCCCGTCATACATTTGCCTGTACTGTGGCTCTCGGACAAGGCATTTCCAAAGAGGTGCTGCAAATTATGATGGGACATACTTCTATCAAGACAACCGAAATCTATGCAAAGCTGCCGATGCAGTTTGTTTCGCAAAACATTGGAGATAAGATGTTTCAGATGTGGAAGTAATAAGTAAAATACCCAAAGGAGATGGAATAATTATACTATTTCCTTTGGAATATTAGTTATTAAAATTATTTCATTGAGATCACACAAATAATTAGTTGCTGTTTTTGCTGATCAGCCATAAAAAAGTTACTTCAGAGTAACTTCTCTCAAAGGAAAAAACAACTATCTATATGAGATACCCAAAAAAAATGTTACTTTTGCAATAAATATATGTCGCCCCTAAAAGGAGTATAGGGAAAAACGAGGCACTATGCCCATCAACCTTGTGTGAATAGAGCTTGCAGAACTCTAAAACAGCAAAAAGAGATGGTCGTAATAAACTTTACACAATACATATAGCTATTGTTTATTGGAAAATAATTCTTTTGGACCTATTCATAGTGTTGTGGATGCTATAATTCTGCGCAACGCACAAGTAGAAGGGCGATAATGAACAAAAAACGAATGAAACAATATATGTAATATGGCAAATGTGCTTTTAACAGAAACTTGTGTAAGAAGCTGCCCTTATTGCTTCGCAAAGCAGTATATGTCGGAAGCAGATGTGAAGGATGCTTTGAGTTGGGACAACATCATTTACATTGCAGACTTATTGCTGTCTTCTGGGGAACGACATATTTCTCTTTTGGGTGGAGAACCTTTGATTCACCCAAAAGTTGCAGATGTGATAGTTTACCTGAACAAACGTGGTTTGGATGTGACTGTTTTTACAAGTGGAATCATGCCTGATGAGAAGTTTCAGATTTTTGTACAGAAACTCCTATCGTACAATGATTTGCATGTTTCTTTTGTTTGTAATGTGAACGAGCCACAATTCAACAAGAAATCCGATCTCGAGAAGGTTAAACGATTCTTTGAGTTCTTTCCAAATAGAATTTCTCTTAGTTTCAATATTTATAGGTTAGAGTTCGATATGAACTTTCTAATAGATTATATCGTCAATTACGGTTTGAATCGACATATAAGACTTGGTCTTGCACATCCAATTCCAGGAGAAAAGAATCTATACATCAAACCTGACAAATTCTGTGAAGTCAAAGACAAACTTATGCGATTCTTTGCTGAGTTTGAGAAATACAGAATCGTCCCAGGTTTTGACTGTGGATTTCCTATGTGTATGTTTAGCGATGAAGATTTGGGGAAAGTTTTCAAATATTCCCGAGGACAAGTTTCTTTCCAATGCGGACCTGCAATTGACATTGGTACAGACTTGAGTGTTTGGTCATGTTTCCCTCTTTCTGGTTTTCACAAAAAGAGCCTATTTGAATTCTCTTCTTATCAAGAAATTGCGATGTATTATGGACGTAAGATAGAAGAAGTTAGAAAGGAAATAGGAGGTATATATGAAAGTTGTGACACATGCTTATACAGAGAAGAAAACATTTGCTCTGGTGGATGTGTTGCTCATATTCTTAATGGTTTAATAGAAGAAGGTAATATCAGACATGAAGACAATAATATTTGATTATAGCTCGACTCTTATTGAAAAAATAAGCGGTTTTCATATTGTAGTCAGATTTCATGATGTGGCTTCGTTAATGCAAAACTATCTTTCATGCCAGCAACGAAATCATGTAGATGCTTTCATGCTAGATATGCCACTTAGCTCTTTGTCGCAGATAGACTTCAATGAGATATGGGAGGAAATAAATTCCCCTCTTGTTCTGAGGGTTTACAATATTGGAGATTTAGATTCTGTATTCCACCGTTTAGAATTATTAAAGAAACTAGAGATGAGAATCTTTTTATCTTCGACTTTTAAAGATAACTATTATGGATTAAAAATTCTTTCTTCTCTTGGTATTGATTGTGGGTTATATATTCAAAATGAAAAACCTATTAGCGACGAGCTATTGATTGATTTAGCTTCTTATTATTATATGTCGCCAGTTCCGCATGCTAAAATAGAACCATTTGACTATATTGCGACAAGAATTACAGGTGAAAAGAATCTCTCGTTCAATCATGTCTATTTCAAAGATGACAATTGTTATATATTTGTCGATGAAGAATTAAAACTATACTCTTCTGAAACGGGTAAATATATTTGTCCATTGTCTGAATATGACGAAGAAAAAGAATATGAACAAAGCGTATCACAAAAGATGGACACATACTATTCTCACTTTCTTGATTTAGACAAGTGTAGCAAATGTAATGCTTTCCGAATTTGTTCTGGAATGATGCATGGCCTGCTGGCAAATTGTGAAGAGACAATGTCAGCATGTCTTGAAGATTGTTTGGTATTCCAAAAAATGCAAAAACAAAATACTAATGAACTATGCCGACATTAATTTTTAAAGAAACAGAAGCTTGTAATTCAAATTGCATTTATTGCGATGTAATTGCCCGCAAAAAGCCTCGCACAATTAAGAAAGATTTGTTGCGACGGGTTTTCATCTGTATCAACGAGTATTTAGAGCAATACCCTCAGGAGTATTTCTCTATAGTTTGGCATGGTGGCGAACCTTGCATTGTCGGAGCAGAGTTTTATGAGCACGTTCTTGACTTGGAAAATGAAGTATGTTCAAATACGAAGAATAGAATTGAACATGATATACAAACCAACCTCACTCTCATCAATCAACACATGATAGATGTTTTTAAGAGGATGGGAATAACTCGTGTCGGTACGAGTTATGAGCCTTATAAGGGTATTAGGGGATTCGGTGAGAATAGAGATTCTGATGCTTACAATAAGAAATTCTTCAAAGGAATAGAACTTATTGAAAAAAATGGTTTTTCTTGGGGATTCATTTATGTTGTGACTCGTAGAGTAATTGATAAACCATTGGAAATTTTCAACATACTTACTAACTTTAAAGTTCGTGGTGGTTTCCAATTACATCCTGTCTATTCTTATAAAAATGAAGACCCTAATGGAGTTGGTATAACAGCCAAAGAATTTGCAGTTTTCTTAGGAGAAATCTTTAAGGTTTGGTGGGATAAAAGAGAATTATATCCTTATGTTGAACCTTTTTTCTCATACCTAAACCATTATGGTAAAGGCGGTCCTGTATGTTGTAGTGATAGCGGGAATTGTGCCTATTCACATATTTATATAGGGCCAGAAGGAGAACTGTCACATTGCGGACGTGCTTCAGATTGGGATGTCTTTGAAGTAGGCAATATTCAAGAAATGAATATTATTGATGCATTCAAAAGTTTATATAGGCAGCAGCTTGCAATGCGCTCTGAATATTTACAGCAGGCTGATTGTAAAGGATGCGAATATTTTAAAATATGTCATGGCGGATGCCCGCTTGACGGTTGGAATTCAACAGGTTCTATAATGTCGAAAACTGAATGGTGTTTAAGTAGAAGATATTTTCTTAAGAACTATTTTGAACCAATCACAGGCTTGAAATTTAACGGAACAAAATATGAATAAGTGGATATACATAAAAAGTGATCGCATCATTGATGCTTATGCTGTTGCATCTGTTTTAAACGATGTGCCAGACACTGAGTTCTTTTTGGTGAGAAAAACGCGGTTTGCTAAGTTGTTCAAGAATCATCCACATATTTCCATGAGTGGATTTTATGAAAACAGTGAGGATTCCCAGCTTATCATAATAAATCCAACAGATGTAGAAGATTTCAAGGAGTTGACATGTCAAATAGCAAAAAAGCTAGGAGTGGAGAATCGTGATACATGGTCAATGTATAATCCAAACATACCAAAAGTATTGGATTTTTCCTTAGTTGATATGTTTCTGATGTTTTCAGACGAGCCACAAGAACCATTGAATCTAAATTTCATAGATATAGTTATAAATGTTTTTAAGGTACAGCAGATTACTACAATATCTGCGGGAACAATGGCTCTTCCCTGTATTAGAGGATGTAAGGATTACAGAAAATTAGTAACTTGGGAGTATCTTCCTTTAATTGCTACTCAAAATAAATCTGCGTTAATTATCACAAACGAATCTGATTACACAGCTCTTTGCAGGGCAGTCGGACTAAATTACATTCTAGTGAAGAATGAAAATGGAATAATGTGCGCCAACAATCAAATACTTAACCATCCAAACGAATTAATAAACTTAATAAATCAACAAATATCATAAGTATGGAAGCAAATAAACCAATGAGCAGAAGGGATGCCCTGAAACGTATGGCAAAATTTGCCATAGGGGTTACAGGCCTTTCCGTGCTGTCGCCTTTAATGGCTGACGCCCAATATTATTACAAGTACTACAATTATTATAACTCTGGTTATGGTAATGGTAACTACACAAAGTATTATAATTACTACCGTAACTATTACAATTACTATTCTAATTACTATAATTACAGCAATTATAGTAACTACTCTAACTACTCTAATTATAGTAACTACCACAACTATAGTAATTATTACAATTATGCTACGTATTATACGAATTATAGTAACTACTATCGTAATTACTATAACCGATACTATAATTATCTCAAATATGGTTTCTAAGTATGGGACTTAATATTGCTGTATTTGTTCCAGAGGGCATTGTTTTGTCCTCTGATTCATTGGCTTTCCTAAGACAAAATGATGAAGGATTTGAAGCATCCTCTAAAAGAACATTTACCGTATGGAATAGGTTTCTTGTTTCATTTGTTGGCGGAGGCTTTATAAACGGGAAACCATACGGATATTATATACAAGAGATTGAAAGCAAACGAAATTCAATTCAAATAGACCATGTAAGACATTTTACTGAGTTTTTTTTAGAGTTCTTTAAACATTTCCATAATGAAAATGAAGAACCATTTATAGTATATATCGCAGGAAGTTCTATTGAAGAGTCAAGGTTACATCATGAACTTTATTTGATAGACTGTGATAACGTTATCAAACTCAATGAATCTAATGAGAAAAACGAAGTTTATAATTATCACATGATTGGTAGAGGACTATGGATAAACAAACTTGTTTTGCCAACAACTTTTGAAGACCAACAATCAGAAGTAAATGAGTTATTTGAAGCAGCGAAGATTGACTTTTCTAAATATTCTCTTGAAGACGCAGAAAAATTTGCTCAATTTTTGATTTGTACTACAGCACAGATGGATAAATTTATTCAAACAAGAGCAACTGTAAATTTGAATATAACAACAGGAACAGTTACTTCGCAAGGTACTACGATAAAAGAATACGATTTATAGCATAATATGCAATGATAAATATAGTGTGTGCACTCCTTCTCTTTCCTGCTTTTAGTAGTTTTGTACAC
>CAQBGY010000154.1 GCA_948759685.1 uncultured Eubacterium sp. | reverse complement strand
ATTGGGTGCGCAAGATAGACCGCTTGCAGTCCGATGATACCGACTTCCTGCAAAAACTGAAAGCCGCGATACCCGCCTTTCTTCATTTTCTGCAACACAGACAGCTGTCCACTGATAAGGAAAGCCGGATGTGGTTTAACCCCACATTGCTGCATACAGAAGCCTTGCAGAAAATTATCCGCAGCAACCGCAACCGGTTGGAGATAGAGATGCACGAACTGATACTTGATATCATGGACAGTGTCGGCACGGATACATTCTCTTTCTGTTACAGCGACATTCTTCTTTTGCTGGTACACTCACAGGTAAAGGTGGAAAAACACCAAGTCCGAAAAGTGTTGCAGGAATGTTGGAAACTTACACCTGCATCCAACGGACTGACTTATACCACTTACCAATTCAACTGCAATCGGGAGTGTCGGTATGAGCCGATAAAGAGAGTGGGACGCTTCTACACCGTCACAAGGAAACAACTCGAATCCCTGTAATACTATCATTTTTCTGTTGAATTGTTGAATATGGGTATAAATACACTGACAATAAACGATATACATTCTCAACAAAATCTCAACAAGCCAAAAGAGAAGTTGAGAGACCACCGACACCCGTTTGTGGATTTCTCTTTTGGCGAGCGGTTTGTTGAGAAGATGTTGAAAGTTTACAGGTCTGTATATAAACATATTACATCAACAGTTCATCAAATCAACAAATTTTCATCAACTTCAAAACCGTATGTAATATGACAATCCAAGATGTAAAGCAAATCAAACTGGCAGACTATCTGCAAAGTCTGGGCTATACGCCTGTAAAGCAACAAGGCAAGAACCTGTGGTATAAATCACCGCTACGGGAAGAAACGGACGCATCGTTCAAGGTAAACACCGAGCTTGAAAAATGGTACGACTTCGGCATCGGCAAAGGCGGTAATATCATTGCATTGGCAGCGGAACTCTACCATTCGGAAGATGTAGCCTATCTGCTGAAACGCATAGAGGAGCGGACAGCATACATCCGCCCTGCATCGTTCTCTTTTGGCAGACAGCATTCCGACAATCAGCCTTATCAGGGATTAAGGGTTGGTGAGTTGTCCTCTCCTGCTCTTATAGCCTATCTGCAAGAAAGGGGAATAAACATCGGACTTGCCAAAAGAGAATGCAGGGAGCTCCGGTTTATGAATGCCGACAAACCCTATTTTGCCATCTGCTTTCCGAACATGGCAGGAGGATATGAAGTGCGCAACAGATATTTCAAGGGATGTGTCGCCCCGAAAGACATCACCCATATCCGACAGCAGGGCGGACAACGATGTATGTGTTACCTCTTCGAAGGGTTCATGGATTACCTTTCATTCCTTACCATCCGAGTAGAAAACAATCCGCAACACCCGCGATTGGACACACAGGACTATATCATATTGAACTCCGTTTCCAATCTTGCAAAAGCGGAAAGCATATTGGAGACCTACACCCAAGTCGGCTGTTTCCTTGACAACGACACGGCAGGACGGAACACCTGCAAGAAGCTGAAAGAGAAGTTCGGGGAACAGCTGCTTGACAAGTCAATGTACTATCGTGATTATAAGGACTTGAACGACTACCTGTGCGGTAAGCCCTTGTCCCAATCGGCAGAGCCGATAAAGGAGAAGAAGCAAGTCCAATCCGCAAGGCGGATGATGCAGCTACCGAAAAAGAAAGGGGGATTTCATCTATAATATGCACGTCCGCTCTCCCAAGGTATTTAGACAGAAATACCATAGCTCAATAGGGCGTTTTCTTCACGCATTACTCCGTAACGCTAAAAACACCCTATCGAGCCAAAGGGAAATCCCTTTGGAAACCTTGTGCAAACGAAAGCAGAAGCCAAACTCGTTTGGATTATGCCGAGTGCAGTAAGGGTTCATTTGCATAATAAACCCTGTAAGCCGATGCCACAGGCAGAGAGAAGAAACATAACGATAACCGCAAAAACAGTAATAATATGGGATATTTTTCATTGGACATTAAGAAAGCAAAGGGTACATCGGACACCACGCAGTCCGACCATATAGAGAGAAAGATAATACCTAAAAACGCAGACCCGACAAGAACGCATCTGAACAGGGTGCTTGTCGAATACCCCGATGGCGTTCACGGCAGGGATGAAGCGATTGCCCACAGGCTGAACACGGCAGGCATCAGACGGAAAATCACACACGACCAAGTCCGTGCCGTTCGGGTGGTCTTGTCGGGTACGCACGAGGACATGATGAACATACAGGAAAAAGGAGAACTCGATGAATGGTGCAGCGACAGCATCCAATGGCTGCAAGCCACATTCGGCAAAGACAATGTGGTTGCCGCACATCTACACATGGACGAGAAGACTCCGCACATACATGCAGCCGTTGTTCCCATCGTGACGGGTGAAAGGCGCAAAGCCAAGAAAGAGCAGACGGACGGTAAGCGCAAGTACCGCAAGAAAACAAATTCCGTCCGTTTGTGTGCCGATGACCTGTTCAACCGTCAGACATTGATTGCCTACCACGATAATTACGCAAGGGTTATGGCAAAATACGGATTGCAGCGTGGTGTGCGTGGATCTGAAGCACGGCACACAAGCACCACGCAATACTATCGGGATATGAAGAAAAAGAACGATGCCCTTGACATGGAAAACAAAAGATTGCAGGAACAGAAAGCCAAAGCCGAACAGGAACTCAAACGAGCCAAGAAAGAAGTACAGACCGAGAAACTGAAAGGCGCAGCCACTATCGCAGCGACCAACATAGCCGAGAGTGTGGGTTCTCTTTTCGGAAGTGGAAAGATGAAATCATTGGAACGGAGGAACGAGGATTTGCAAGACCGCATACTTGAACTTGAAGAGGAAGCCCGACAAAGGGAACAGCAACAAACCAAGCAGATACAGGAGATAAAAACCGCTTATGAGCAACAGAACAGCAAGCTGTCCGAATTTGTGGATTTTGTCAAACGCTACTTCCCATATGTGGAAAAACTGATGCCGACCATTAAATTCTTGCGTAATACGCTGAACTTTGGCGATGCCGTTATTAGGAAACTATGCACATTCAAGGATGTTTCCATTAAAGGCGAATTGTATTCACGAGAGTTCAATCAACATTTCAGGGCAGACAAAACGATATGTTCACTCAAAGAGGACAAGGATGGCAATTTCAACCTCAACATAGACGGTGTTTCACATGTGAGTTGGTTTAGACGCAAGAAAGATGAATTTATGCAATCATTGGGAATGCCGACAAGAAAACAGGATAAAGGTATTAGGTTGTAAATCACAATAAAGTCCGTGATAATGGTATGCCGTATCACGGATTTTTTATACCTTTGCCGTATAATATAAAATCATGAAAGCAATAAAGTTTTTAATTACCTGTATCTTTTTATTCTTCGGTATAAGTGTATTTGCTTCAACTGATAATACACTTATAATAAAAGCACATCATCCTAATGACAACAAGACAATTGTTAGAATATGGAAAACCCCCGAAAATAATTATATCATTCGTACATCTTATAGTGATAAAAAAGATGATTTTGATCAAGAGAAATTATCACAACACCAGAAAAAAGTAGAGTACGATGGGTTTGCCAAAAGAGTAATATTGAAAACATCGGATAACGCATATTATGTGATTGCTTATGCTAATGAAAAATTTGCATTTGTGTACGGATTCTATTCGGAAGCCCTTAATAATATCGTTTCCGTCGAATATACTATAGATTTTATAAATAAGAGTGCATTTAATAATTTATAATAGTTGGTGTAAACGTATGATATCTGATTTGTCAGTAATTAAACAGGTATTAAATCGCAATAAATCAAACTTGGCATTTATTGTAGGTAATGGCATCAATAGATTTGCTTATGCTCAAAATCAAGATGTATCATGGAATGCACTCTTATTAGATGTATGGCAACAAATTTCAAATAGGACTTTAAGTAATATTTCAGACGGAATTTCTTTGACGGAATTTTATGATATTATGGAATTTGAAGCTGGTTCTATTGATGAAGTAAGGCTAAAAGTGGTTGAGTCGCTAGATAAATGGCAACCTGTGGAGTATCACAAGTGGTTACAAAATAAAGTTGCAGAATGGAATGTACCTCTTTTGACAACTAATTTTGACAGAAATTTAGATGACGGATTAAGGTTTAATAAACTAGAAAATGGTAATATCGGTTTTACCGACTTTTATCCTTGGAATATTTATTTTGGTAATACTATTCTATCATATCCAACGGAAGGTTTTGCGGTATGGCATATTAATGGAATGGTTGGCTATCGTAGAAGCATAAGACTTAGCTTATCAGAATATATGGGATTATCTGCACGAGTTCGTTCTTTCCTCCATAAGGAAGAAAGTATAGATGATTTCAATTTCAAAAATCAGAATAATTGGAAAGGATATAATACCTGGTTACATATCATTTTTAATAGTTCTCTATGTATATTTGGGTTAGCTTTGGATGAGAATGAAACTTTTTTAAGATGGTTGCTAATTGAAAGAGCTAAATATTTTCGTCGTTTCCCAGAACGCAGAAAAAAAGGGTGGTATGTATGTAAATCAGATGAAATTTCAGAGGGGAAAAGATTTTATTTAGATTATCTCGGTTTTGAAATGGTTACCCTTGAAAATTATGAAGAAATTTACAAGGGGTTATTAGAAGTTTAACACTACTAATTATCAGTGTCTTATCTTGAATATTTTTGTTCATCTATAAATTCTTGAATTTCCCCTAAACCGCCTATTTCTTTGGGTAATATGAACATATTCATAGGATTAGAATATCTCTTAAAATACTTTATAATTTCATTTATATCCAAATCCGCAATATTTTTACGACTATTCATACCAACAGGTTCAATATGGCATAATTTCCATTTTGTATTCGCATCAGACAGTGCATCTTTACCTAATGTTCTGGTATATGTTGCTTTTTTCTTATCTTCTTTCGTTAACGCATAAACTATTGGTATTTCATTGTTATTCAATTTATTTTTCAGTTCCAATAGGCTATAAGTTTTCCCGTCTAAAACATTGCGGTACACCCATAAGGCAAATGTGTTATCAGAAATTATAACTTTTCTCCCTGACGGGTGGGTAAATTCTTGTCCTCTACTGCTGCCTTTTCTTATAATAAGTGGCATACTCTCATCTTCAGCCCATTCCGAAATCAAAGTATCCCATGAATTTAATACATCAATAGAAACGTTCATGTGATTTTCTGATGATTTCCACAATCGACCAAGTTCCTTAATTTTGTCTCTAATAACGGCTCCTACAAAATCCATAAATTCTGACCTTTGTCCTTTTATTTTTTTATACTAATATCTTCCTTTTAGTATTTATTTCAAGTAAAAGATTACTTTATTAGCCGACTCTTTTTAAGTTCAATCAAATCAAAGGCTCTGAGTACATGAATCATAAGCTTCATTTCAATCAGTTCTCTATACTTTTCGGCTTCAATATTTTGCAGTATTAAACTATTATTGGGGCAATAACCATCACATTCATCTTTATCCAATTCAAGTTTATAGCTTACAACTTTTGCGGTGTCTCCTGATATGATAAATTTTACACCAAGCGCATCGCTTATTAAGTTAGAAATGTAGTTATCAATAAATCTAAAACAGATACAGACATCAGTCCAATATACACCTCCACCTCTTTTGTATAAGGATTGTTTGATTGCCTCAATCTTAAAAGATTTGAGGTATCGGTAAAGACTTTCTAAGTCGTAAATATCGTCCTCATTAAAAAGAAATCCTCTACCTTGACCATTTGCTTCTCCCCATTCCCATGCATTACACTGCCACTCTAACCAATCAAAATTCAATTGCGATATAAGGCAACCATCTTTTAGTGCTAAATTAATAAGTGGCAAAATCGTATATAACAAAAAACAGATATCTGTCCCATGTAAATCATAAGTTTGCCATTCATCATTTACATCATATAGATATAACGATAAACAGTACTCATATATCTTCGGCTCATTTAGTCCATAATAAAGAGGTTTTCCTCTTTTGCATAATACTTTCAGCCCTACAAGTTCGATATTTCCAAAATGTAGACCTTCATCATCGTGCAATTGACGACCTACGATATTTAGGGAGGCATAACTTTCCTCTCCAAACTCCAATGATGGTATTTCAATTGTATAGTCCCCATTTTTTGCTGGAACATTACCCCTTTCTTTCCGATGATTACTCGGAGTATAAAACATATTAGGTTTTAATACTATCATCAATGAGTATTTATAAAGTTAAATCACACTACAAAGGTAACTATAATCCATGATATTGTAACTACTCCAACGAATTATCTGTATTTTGTCGGCTAAAAGTTCTGGAACATTACAGATTTTATTTTACCTTTGCATTGTAATGGGTTATTTTGAACGCAATTCATAGCAAAACGCTGCAAATGACACAGTTGCCAAATCATTACCTCAAAATCGGATAATTCTCCCAAATCCCTTATTATAAGGGGATAGGAAAGCTATTCCAAAAATACGAAAAAAGTTTGGCTCTGAATGAATAATCATTGCTATTTTTGCATTAAAATGTAGCATTTATGAAATCACTATTACTCATCTTCTTGGGAGGAGGTACAGGAAGTGTACTTCGCTACCTGCTTACCATAAGCATTTATCGCCAGGGAACAACGAATTTTCCGTGGGGTACTTTCGCAGTCAATATTTTGGGTTGCATACTGATCGGGGTATTCTATACCCTCACCTCACGCATTCATATCAACAATGATATAAGACTGATGCTCACTATCGGATTTTGCGGTGGCTTCACTACTTTTTCCACTTTCAGCAACGAAAGTCTGCAATTACTGAAATCAGGACTCTACCCCTCTTTTTTCACCTACATCATCGGTAGTGTGGTATTGGGTATCCTCGGAGTAATGCTAGGGATATGGATGAGCGAATAAAGCAAAAAAATATCCCTCCGGCTCTATACCACATAGAACAGGAGGGATTGAAATTGCACCTCGCTATAAAACCTTACTTTAATCTCAAGACACTTCGTCCGGCTGCAATGGCTGCACTGCTTGCAGGAGTCGACTTACGGGTACAGTAATCAAACTCCGCCGTTTTCTCCCCGTTAAACGATTTCCATTTTAATGTCAGTTTCACTGTTTTTCCTTCAGTGTCAGGCAAAGCATCCAGATTAAATGCCACCAGCCCGTCGGCAGTTTCACCGTACACATCACCAAAGGCA
>CAQBGY010000153.1 GCA_948759685.1 uncultured Eubacterium sp. | reverse complement strand
TAAAAGAAATCCCGCCCATATAATATCTTTTGGTCAGGAAAGGGGCAAAAACGGGGGAAATACTCATCGCTTTGGTTACCACTACGCAAGAAGAACACTCCAGTGAACTGGAAGGGTTTAGGGATGCACTGTTAAATCTGGAGTTGGAAGGAAAAATAGTGGGAATCCTGCATACGGAAAATGATTCCAATGCGGATGTAGTGAAAAATGACAGGACAACGATATTATATGGCCGGGATTTCTTTTATGAGGAACTGCTGGGGCTGAAATTCAAGGTTTCAGAATTTTCATTTTTCCAGACGAATACTTATGGGGCGGAGGTATTGTACCAGACAACGAGGGAATATATCGGGGAGCTTTCCCGAGAGGGGGAGAAGGATAAAACGGTTTATGATTTGTACAGCGGTACAGGAACAATTGCCCAGATGATGGCGGATGTGGCTAAAAAGGTCATTGGCGTGGAAATCGTGGAGGAGGCAGTGGAAGCGGCAAAAAGAAATGCAGCCATGAATGGCCTGGATAATTGCCAGTTTATCGCGGGGGATGTCTTGAAGGTGTTAGATGAGATTGAAGAAAAACCAGACTTCATCATCCTGGACCCTCCCAGGGATGGGGTTCATCCGAAGGCGTTGAAAAAAATCATCGGTTATGGTGTGGATAGGTTGGTTTATATCTCATGTAAACCTACTAGTCTGGTGAGGGATTTGGAGGTGTTTTTGGAGAATGGGTATGAAGTAGTGAGGGCTGTGGCGGTGGATCAGTTTCCGGGGACGGCCAATATAGAAACATGTGTCCTTTTGTCGCGTAAAAGGTCTACCACCAGAATAGAGATAGAAATGGACCTCACAGAAGCGGACAGGAGGGAATATATCGGGAAAGCTACCTATCAGGAGATAAAGAACTATATATGGGAGCATTATCAGACAAAAGTATCCCATTTATATATAGCACAGATTAAGCGGAAACTTGGAATTATTGAAAGAGAGAACTATAATTTGCCTAAAACTGAAAATGGGAAAGTTCCTAACTGCCCACAAGAGAAAGAGAGGATGATTAAAGAAGCATTAAAATATTTCGGGATGATTGAATAATTTTAAATATGATTTTGCATTTAAGGGATAGCGGATAATTCTGC
Source organism: uncultured Eubacterium sp. (assembly GCA_948759685.1). The sequence goes on along the minus strand of CAQBGY010000153.1, from coordinate 6,115 downwards.
TATCCCTTTTTTGATACATAAAAAGATTATAATTCTCTGTTTCTTGCTTATCGTATAGAGACAATGAAGGACAGGTAAGACAGGTTCACATTGGAAGAAAAGGGGCGGTGATACCGCTGAATTTTGAAAGGAGAAAAGACATTATGCAGGAAACAAAAGTAAGTAAAGAAAAAACAAGGGGGATGATGTTATGAACAGACTGATTTTACATGGCAGAATGACAGCGGATCCCAGAGTAAAATACGGGGAAGATGAAAACCATACTTGTTTTGCAAGATGGACTATGGCAGTCGAGGACAGAAGTTGGAAAGTGGATGATACATACCATGTTGATTTTATTCCATGCAAAGCTATCGGAAATGTGGCAGCTGTGATAGCCAATACCTGTTATAAGGGAAAAGAGCTGGTGGTATCAGGGAAAATGCAAAGCGGTTCCTATGAGAAAGATGGAAAAAGGCATTACACAATGGATTGCTTTGTTGAATCCATTGATTTTTGCGGAAAAAAGGAAACACCGTCAGTCTTGGCAGAGGAAGGATTCATCAACATACCAGAGGAAATGTTAGCGGAGATGCCTTTTAAATAAGGCAGTTTTGAAAGGAGAAAAGTATGATTAAAGGAAAACAGAACTGGACAGTAAGTAATATTAAAAAGATGTATGAGAGTAAGCAAGTGCTTAGCTTTTCACACCCAATTCAACGCCAGAGCGAGTTGTGGAATAATATGCAGAAAAGCCTGCTTATCCATTCTATGTTGGCAAATTATCCAATCCCTAATATTTATGTATTGAGGGAGGATAGCAGACAGGTAGATGATAAGGGAAAGCCTGTTTTTATTTTCAGTGTCATTGACGGCAAGCAGAGACTGACAAATGTATTGTCATTCCTGCGGGGGGAATTTGCACTGTCAGACAATATCCCTGATGTTGTAATTGAGGAAGAAACTTACACGATAGCTGGAAAATATTTTGCGGATTTGGATGAGCCTGTCAAGTATGAACTGCAAAGATTCAAATTTGAGATTTATTCTTTTGAAGAGTGCAGTAATGACGAAGTGGAAGAAATCTTTTTCAGGCTCAATAATTCCACGCCGCTGACAAAAGCACAGGTGGCGAAAGCAAAAGTGGGAACCGACAATGCTATTTTCATCAACAAGCTGTTAGGCACAAAGTTCATGGCAGAAAGCTGTAATTTCAGCAAAGCACAGCGGAAAAATTCTGATGACCAACGAGTAATTCTTCAAAGTGCCATGTTATTTGACCGCAACTATAAAGGGATGGAAATTGCCGATTTGAGTGAAAAGTCCATTATGGTATATGCGGAGAGCATTAAAAACAACTTTTCGGCGAAACAGGAGAATATTCTGCTGTCAGCATTTGAATATCTGTCAGATGCTTTTCCACCAGAAGTACAGAAAAATCTGCGGAAGATAGTTCTGCCAATGGTGATCTATATGGCTGATTATGCGATTGATCAGGGCATAAAAGGAATGTATTTCCGCCAGTGGATAGATTTCTTTTTCAGTGAAGACACATTGCTGGAAGAATTTAACCAGAATTGCGGTTCAGGCAGCACTAAATTGGTCAAAGTCAATGCACGTCTGGCAATCATGGCTATGTCCTTTGCAAATTATTTTGAAATAGAAGTGCCAGAGGAATTAGCGGATTTGGTTGAGGAAGTGAAAGGGCAGATTGCGGAAAAGGCAGAGGAACAGGCTGCTACCCATGAAACAGAGGAGGTTTTATCCGAGGAATTGCAGGAGGAAACCGAAATAGAAGACATTCCTGACAATGAAGCGGAAAGCAGAGAGGAAAAACAGGAGGAATGTGCTCCGTTACCGGATCACATTCCTGATGGGGAAATACCAGAGGGTTAGACCTGCATAATGCAGATGCCAGTCATCTGTACTTTCAACATATTTTAACAGGGCAGGCAGAGAAACAGTGGTATTGTTCCCTGCCTGCTTCTCAAACTTGGAAAGTAAGGAGATGCTTATGAAATGGTTTGATATAAATGAAGCGAAAGACCTGAACAGCCTGCGAAGTGCTTATAAGAAATTGTTGGTTAAATATCACCCTGATAACAATGCAGAGGACACTACTGCGGATATGCAGGAGATCAATGCAGAGTATGCTTCATTATTCCAGAGACTGAAAAATGGCTTTGAACATTCAGAACACTACGAAAAAGCGACTGAACGCCAGAAGCAGAATTACAGCTGGGAGAAAGACAGGAAGATTAGGGAAATGATAGCTGCACTAAGCAGGCTGGAAGGACTGGTTATTGAAATTTGTGGAGTATGGATTTATGTACGGGGAAATACAATGCCGCATAAAAAGGCTCTTCATGCTTTGGGGCTGACATGGAATAGGCATAAAAAGTGCTGGATTATCCACTTTGATGATTATTACAGGCATGGACAGCAATCCATGAGTATGAGTTACATAAGAGAAAAATATGGTTCTGTGTTTGTTAAAAGTGCGGAAAAGACAATGATTGAGTAAAAGGTTCTGTGATACTTCAAAAAGATGGAATTATTCTGGAGTGAATTTGTATAGTATAATACCTCTCGAAAGAGGGGCGAACCTGTCAAAATAAATTACAGAATAAGGACAACTTTTCGGTTGATTTTTATATGGGTTTATTTTTGATGTAGCCTGAGAGGGAGCAAAGAAATAAAAGCAATAAAAAGACCTGTGTTTTTTCATTAGAACATAGGTCTTTTATATTTCTTGATTATGCTGTTCGCTATCTTCATCAGGGATATACTCAACAATATCTGGAATCTGGCAGTCAAGAGCCTTGCAGAGATTTTCTAAGGTATAAGTGGTAATGCTTTTACCCTTTTTGATACAGTTTATGGTATTAGCGTTAATTCCCTTTTTCTGGACTAACGCATAAATGGAAATCTTTTTCTCTTTTAGTGTGCGGAAAAAGGGGGCATAGGAAACCATAGCATCAACTCCTTTACTGGTATTTATTATAGGCATATAGGTAAATTCTTAACATAGATAAAAATTTACCATAGATAATAAATTATCAATATTTGCTTGAAACCATGAGGGGCATAGGCTATAATTAGAGGGTACTTGAGTATAAGAAAAGGAGAAACTTGAAATGAGGAAAAATGTTATGAGGAAATGGGCGGTAGTTGTTTTAGCGGGTATTTTTATGGTGGCTTTGGCAGGATGTGGAACAAAGACAGAGGCAACAGATCAGGAGGTTCCTGAAAGCAGTGCTGTGGAAAATGAAGCAGGAGTAGATGATTCTGTAACTGATGAGAAGGCTGACGGAGAGAAAGGAAGTGCTTCTGGTGCCATAGGCGCTGAAGATGAGAGTATTGTTCTGTATGCGGAAACTGAGAAGTATGGAAAATATGGTGGACTGAAAGATTTTAGTTATAGCAGTGTAAACAACATCTTAGTTACGGATACAAATCTTCCTATTTATAATGGGGATGGCATTGAAGTTGGATATGTAAAGGGTGGTTCTTCTATTCCTATTACTGAATATGGGAATTGTGCATGGTCAAGATTTAAAAATCCTATTGATGGAACTGACTATGATTATTTGTATGTTATGAAGAAATATGTAACAGAAGGAAATTTAATTACAATTACAACTATAGATGCAGAAAATATTGTAAAAGAAGAACTTGCTAGACGTTCATTTGATGTACCTGCATTTACTTCTGTAACAGATGATATGGAAATTTACGAATTTAGAATTCCATCGGCATATGAAAATGAATATACAGGTCCTAATTATCAAGTAGATAAATACCTTAATCAAAGAGATAGTACTAAAAATGAAAATGAAGAATCTATTCGTTTTTACAAGACATATGCTGTCATATGTACAGAAGATACAGATGGTTATATTATCTGTCAAATTTATTATAAGGATGCTATTACTGATGAAGAATGGAAAACTTATAGAGAATAAATTGTAATATTAGTTTTATAAGAGCTTGAAAATTTTCAGGCTCTTTTAAAATTCTTTTTATATTTTATTGAAAATTTTCTATAATTGTATTACTAGTAAAACAAACTGGTAACATAAATTATTTTTTTGAAAGGAGAAATACTATGAAAAGGAAAAATTTCTTGACAATCATTGTGATTGTAGTAATGGTACTTGGAGGTTGCGGAAACAAAAAAGTTGAAACAACTGTGGAAAATAATTCTGAAATACATCAGGAAAAAGAAATTGAGAATGTGGAGACACAGCCAACAGCAACAGTACAAGAAGATTCTGTAAAAACAGAAATGGCGGATATTGATAGCCTGATTGTTGAAAAGACTGATGGTGAATTGGATTTGAAGCAGTTTTTCTACAGCTATGAAGATAGAACCATGGATAAAGTGGGAGAGCAGGTTTTTCATACAGATTGGTTTGAATATCTTCCTGAAATTTTTGTGACAACTGGAAATGTGGACTTGTACAACATCAACGGAATCAGGATTGGATATACACTGAAGAATGTTGAGATTGATCCATTTGGGGAATACAATGGGTGGTATTATTTCTATCTTGACAATGAAAAAAGATTTGCAAGGGTTGAAGATGTATCTGCCAACAGTATAGTCAAAGAAGTAATCGACTATACTCAGGAAGAGACAAATGAACATGAGGAATCTACTGTGAAGACAGAGAAGCCGAATGATAGTGTTCCTGTTGAACCGCCTGTGGTAGATAATCCTAATACTTCTGTTGAACCTGAACCTGTAGAACAGCCTGCTACAAGTGATAAATATACTCCTGAAGAGGCTATGGCAGTTTATCGCTCTTTGATGGAAGCTGGTGGTATTACTTGGAATCCTGCTCTTAAAGATGTAAGCAGTTGGGGTACAGGTTGGATTTATCTTGATAAAGGTCAGCCTGAATGGGCTGCGGAAACTAGTCTTGAATCTTATTCAATTGGTGGACATGGAGGTAATTCTTGGACACAGTTCTATTTTGAAGTAACAGGTTCAGATGAAGAATGTGTTTATGTAACAGAATGGCATAATTAAAACAGAAATAGAGACCTTGGAGAAATCAGGTGTTCTTCATTTTTACCAATATTTTAATATAGAGTTGGACCTTGCCGGTCCAACTCTATATTGTTAAAACTGATATTTTGATATTTAAGGCATAACATGATACTGATTTGCTATATCATAAGGAAGATAGCAGACATTGATATTATCCCAAAGGGAAGGTCTCACACCATAATTGGACAGAAACGCATCAGATCGCGGAGTGTCTTTGTATGTTTTAGTGAAATAATCAAAAACTCGGCGGTCTTCCTGATGATAGAAATTCTCTGCCCTGTTTTGCGACCATACATAAACAGTCAGGTTTATTTTCAATTCCTTTTTGCAATAGCGGTCCATCATATGGACTATTCCTGCAAGGTTTAAATATAACTTTTCCAGAGAAAGGTTATCAAGGGAATCAAAATGGATAAGGTTCACAGCGGATTCCTCAAGGGAAGTAATGTAATATCTGCTGGCCATCATGTTTGCGAGACTGTAAGTATATTTTGTCCTTTCGATATCGCTCAGATAAGTTTGGCAGATAGATTCCCTCATTTGTTTATCCCTCTTGTATGTATCACATAAATCCATAAGATCAGGATTAGATTTTTTGAGGAAATTCAGTCTGTCGTAGCAGTAGGCTCTCCAATCGTAGATAAATTCTTCTGTAAGAGGAAGATTCAGGCTGCCAGCAGCAGAATCAAAATAGTGAAAGTAATCACTGTAATAAAGCTGGTGGCTTGGCATCAGTAGATTGCTCCCATGAAATCTCAAATAATTGATTACATTCTCTGGATTGGTTTCAAATTTCCCCTGCATTTCAGGCAGCACATTCGCTATCAGGTATTCTGTCATAAAGATATTCTCAAAAATCTTTTTTCTGCTGAAAGAGATAGCAGGAACATTGGCAGAGGGTGTCTCCGTAATCTTCCCAACTGCAAATTTTGAAAGATACAGGGTATCTGTCTTACTCCCAGAACAGATATTTTTGCGGTACAGAAGTCCGCTGTTCATCATTTCTGAAATCATAAAATCAGTATCTCAAACTTCCCACACCGATTGGTGTGCTGAACCTTGAAAAATCAATACTTTAGT
>CAQBGY010000152.1 GCA_948759685.1 uncultured Eubacterium sp. | reverse complement strand
TAAGAAGTTTATTTATAAAAGCAAAGAAATAAACCTCTTGGCTTTTTTTCGTTTATCGGATTTTATTAACAACTAAAAAATAAGAATAGTATGGAAACAATAACTAATGAACTTACTGTCATTCCAAGAACAATCGGAATGATGACAAGAATGATGAATGCAGTTAATATCGAAGATGCTGTAATCGTATCTGAAGAAGAGCAGGAAGAACATCCCAATTTCATAGAATCGAATACTTCAGGCATTACACTTGAAGAACTTGAGAGAAACTGCATTGTACCCAGTTTCGGAGATAACCAGCTTACAATCAGCCACCAGACATTCATACACCGGATCGAGGAGGCTGCAAGGAGTTATTTTACGGGTGAGAGCTTTGGAAACACGGAAATCAGGGTATCACATAGAATCCTGGGCAGGGTTCCGGGAGCATTAACCAAAAAGAAAGAGGAACTTAAACCTGAGGACGAGACCCTCTACTACCAGAGAATGGCTTTTTGTTTTCATATCAGGTCTATGAGCAGAATGATGAACGGAGAAGAAGTACATTTATGTATCGGAGGTGTAAGAAGTCTGAACGAGGAAAACCTATACGCCCGAAAATCACCGGAGAAATTTAAAATCTTTATCGGATGGAGAGTGAAAGTTTGCTCGAACCTTATGTTACTGAACGATGGTCTGACCGGACGACTGGAAGTGATGAGTGATGCAGATATATACAGTTCAGCACTCAGACTATTTCAAGACTTTAACCCCGAACAGAATCTCAGGCTACTTGAAAATCTGGGAAGGACGAATATTTCACAGGAACAGTTTTGTCAGATAATTGGTAGGCTCAGATTATATCAAGCTTTACCCGCTTCACAACTTAAAGAATTGCCCAAGGTGATTTTAGGTGATTCCAATGTCAATGCAGCTACGAAAGGCTATATAGAAAACCCTAATTTCGGGTTACGTGGCAGAGAGAATATCACTTGTTGGGATTTGATGCAGCTCCTTAATGACGCCGCCAAACAATCCTATATTGATAAATTCTTGGAGCGAAATCAGAACTGCACTGATTTTGCGATTGGTGTCCAAAAAGCTTTAAACGGTGAAGATACTGAGAATTACGGATGGTTTTTGAGTTAGACCTGAAAATAAATTGACTCACAAGGGAGAAAGATCTAAATATGACAAACATGATCTTTCTCCCTTTTTTGTTGAACCCTTTAACGGATACTTGATATGGAAATGAATGATATTATGACATGCATAGACAGATTGCCGCAAGGCTGTTCTGATAAAAGATATGCTGGGATCCTGAAGGAATTACCGGATGAATGTCAGTCACGTATAAGAAAGACGTTTACCCCAAATCATTACAACAGGAATAATGTATAATCAATAATGAATATTAGCGATGAAATATGATTTTATAAAAGTTGGTGCCACTGTTTGCTGGCATGATCCCGAAGGTATATCAGAGGGTGAATACAAAGTGGCTTCGGTCCCGGATAATTTGGAGGATGACAGTGTGGTCCTTATAACTTCCGATTTTTCCGAGGCTGAGGTTTTCCCTACAGAATTATCTCCGGTTTAATATTATAGGTTATGGAAAGACATGAATTGGAAAACAGCAGGGAATTCAAGGCTGCAAAAGAACTTGAACATGCCCTGAACGACTATGGGTGGAATGAGAAAAGGTTCGCCATTGCAGTTACCACATTCCACAGGACCCTGCAACAGACCTTATTCAGAAGTATGGTTGAAGTGATTAAAACAATGGGAAGTGAAGGTTACGGATATGACCTGAGGAACAAGGCTTCCCATGAGATATGTAAGAAGATAGTGGAATCAGGAGTTCTGGAAGACAAGACGATACCATTCATCTGAAAAGGTTGAAACATACCAAGACTAATATTCCGGGGAGGGATATTTCTGATTAAAAGGAAGTATCTCTTCTTTTTTTATTTACCGACAATTTAAAATTCAGAAGATTATGTTATACTATAATTTTTATGGTTACGAAAGATTCAAGGCCTGTTTCGGACTTGAAAAAAGAGATAACGGTACGGTGGTAAGAAAGAACAGGATACTGCTGAACCATCTGAAGAATCCTGCACTGCTCCGGTATTGCAGGGAACATAACGATTATGCCTTGTTACATATATATGATATGGCTGACCTACAGAAAAAAGTAATGGATGCTGTCATTGAATCAGGAAAAGGTGATAAAAAGCTGCCTTATAGGGTGGAACTGATAGGCAAGACATACCACTCTTCCAGATATCAGACTGACGAAAGCAAGGGTGTATGTGAGGATCTGGATAAAAGTTCAGTCCGCTATATAAATGTTGAACGTAGCCGGGTCTTCAAGATGAGGGCCGGAAAATTCATGAGAGAGCTTATCCTTGAGACAGAGATAGGAAAGTTGCTCTCTCCAAGTGTCGTAAACTGGATTGCAGGAGATGTTTTCACTCAGCAATGGTGTACTTATACACATGGGAAATCACCTGATATGGAACTACATATAAACAATGAGTTCTGGAAGATATATGATAGTGATTATTGCAAGGGTAATTTTGGTTCATGTATGGTGGACGAAGACCGGACCTCATTCTATCGTGATTCTGTAAAAGCCAAGGCTGCTTACATAACAGACAAAACAGGATTGGTTGTAGCAAGATCCATTCTATTTACTGACGTTACGGATCAGGATGGCAATAAATGGAGGCTGCTTGAAAGGCAATACTCTTCAGGAGGTGATGACGTGTTGAAACGGTTACTGATTGACAAACTCATTCAAGGTGATTACATAGACGGTTATAAAATCGTGGGTGCATCCTGTCATGAAGCTAACGCATTTGTAGATATTCATGGGAACTCATTATCCGACAAGAAGTTTGAGATTGACTGTGATCTGGAACTGGAAGACACGCTTTCTTATCAGGATTCTTTCAAATGGTACAATTATAACCTGAATAAAGCCTATAACTACGAAAACTCACACTTTTCATATAACCTTGACACCACAGACTTGAACTTATATGGTGATACTGACGACGATGATGACGATCGGGAATGGGATGATTACCACCAATACTATTGTGATGATACAAGACTCTGCTACCGGAACGGAAGGGAGATTCGGGTAGACGTTGAAAACCTGGATGATTTTATATGGATAGAATCAACACAGGAATACCACCATGAAAACGATTGTGTCTGCTGTGATGAATGTGGAACATATATCCTGTTGGATGATGCCATGTGCTCGGAAGTGACGGAGGAATATTATTGCTGTAAGGACTGTATGGAGAAAGCGGAAAATGAGTTCAAGCGGGAGAACTGGCATTACTCCGAATATGATGATGAATGGTATGAGGATTACACCGACATTACCCGGATCAATATCTGGAATGAACCGGAAGGTATCTATGAGAATAAAAGCATCGGTACGGATACATTATGCCGGCTATTGAGAAATGAGGAAGCATGGGAGTTTGACAATGAGGTGTTCGACAGGATAAATCCAAGTACCAACCTTCCATACGGCTATAAACTTAAAAAAGAGATAAATCATGAATATACAATTATTGAAGCGGCTGTATAGTATCTACAGCCCGAGTGGGAAGGAACAGAAGATGGTAAAGTTCCTCTGTTCCTATATAAGACAGCTTCCCGGAGACATATCCGTGTCAAAGGATAAGTTCGGGAACCTGTATGTGGTAAAGGGAAAAGCGGAAGTTTACCCTTGCTTAGTGAGCCATATCGACCAGGTTTCACACTGCAAACATTCAAAGGATTTCAAGGTGGTGGAAACAAGGGAAGTCATATTCGGTTATTCCTCAAAGAACAGGAGGTTTGAGAATTTGGGAGCCGATGACAAGAACGGGGTATTCATCTGTCTTGAATGCCTGAAGAAATATGATGCTGTTAAAGTCGTGTTTTTCAGGGAGGAGGAAACAGGCTGCAAAGGAAGTTCTGAGGCGGTGATGTCTTTCTTCGATGATGTAAGGTTTGTTATCCAGCCTGACAGAAAGGGTGATTCGGACCTGATTACAAGTATAGGATATGCCGGCTTGTGTTCCGATAAGTTTATGGAAGCCCTTGAACCTGAAAAATGGGGTTACATGGAGGAGAACGGGTTGATGACCGATATCCTGACCTTGAAAGAGAACGGACTTGGGGTTTCCTGTATCAACGTTTCATGCGGTTACTACAATGCCCACACCGATGAAGAAATCACAGTAAAGAAAGACCTGACGAAGAGCCTGATGTTTATAGAACATATCATAGAGGACTGTACCGATGTATATTCCCATGTTCAGGATGATCCATATTTCAGTCCCTATGAGTTTGAGGATGAGATTTATGACATACTGAATAACGATCCAAACCTTACTCCCGAAGACCTTCATTACATGTATTCCACCAATTTTCCACATTTCGGATTGGAGGATTATAGAAAGATATGTGAAGATTATCGGATGTTCTGGTATGAGGATGAAGAAGATAGGAACTTAAAAACTTTGGATTATGGAAAGAGATAAGAACTACGATTGGGAACTGGCTAAGTATATCTGGTCAATCCTGAAATCCAATCTCCCTGTCCTTATGTCTTGGGGAGTTGAGATTGAGACTGTAAAAGTAATAACATGTGGTCTTGAATTCAGGGTCAACGGATTCAAGCATATCGGAAAAGTTCAGATTGTATTGAATGAGGGCACTGACCTGTTTGAAGTCTGTCTGATTGGTGAAGATGGAGAAATCAGGAAAAAGAGAGAGGACATCTACTTTGACATGCTTGTTTCTGTGGTGGATGAACTTGTGGAGAAAACCGATGATTATGAAAAGAGAATTTCTGATACATATAATATTATAAAGTATTAGCGGTTCTCTGAAAAATCGGGAAATGTGATAACTGGCTTTCTGTGGGAGAGTAGAATTTATAGGAACTCGAAATCTCATGGAAAGCCTTTTTTTATGTATTAATGTAAATGGTTCCATAGATTAGACGTCCATCTAAGCAGTGGAACTATTGTTAAAAAACGAATGACAATGAAGGATGAAAACCAATATGTGGCTTATCTCCGGGTAAGCACTCAGAAACAAGGATACTCAGGATTGGGACTTGAGGCACAGAGGGAGATAATACAGAAATATCTCTGTGATAAAACTCCGGTTGCTGAATATATTGAAATTGAATCGGGCCGGAAAAAAGAAAGACCCAAACTTAAGGAAGCGTTGTCGTCATGTAGAAAAGACGGTGCAACTTTAATTGTGGCTAAACTGGATAGACTGGCAAGGTCTGTTTCATTCCTATCCAACCTGTTAGAAAGTGATGTGGAAATAGTCTTTTGCGACTTCCCACAGGCTAATAAAATGGTACTGCATATTATTTCGGCTATATCCCAGTACGAAGCAGAATTGATAGCAGCCAGAACGAAGGCGTCATTACAGGCTAAGAAAAGCAGGGGATTCAAACTTGGTAATCCTGAACACCTGATGGATAGACATGAGCAAGCCATCCAAAACAGTATCAGGACTTGCAAGGATAAGGCTGACAATAACCCCAACAACAAAAGAGCGGTTGCCATGCTCAGAACCCTAACTAAAGAAGAACATACCTTGCAAGAGATGACGGATATTTTGAACAAGGAGGGATTCGTTACTTCTCAGGGATGTAGTTTCTCTAAATCAACGGTATATAAACTGATTAAAAGGTATAACTTAAAAGAGGATTAAAATTATGGAACCAAGGTATGTACTGATTTTAGATTTTTGTATCGGTTGCTTGAATATCATAAAGCTGACGGACGAAGAACTAAGAGAATCAGAGAATTACGAGGATTTTGAGGATTTTCTTTCTACCATTGAAGAGAAATACGGATTCAGGCTAAATAATTGCCAGTGGATGGTTACAGAAAATCTGGACATCTATTGCTATCAGAATGGAGAAGAGACAACCCCCAATCTGTTATAGTCAAATTAAGAAGAGAAACTGAGGTGATACTTGGTTTCTTTTTTTCTTTCTTCGGGTTGGTCGGAGACAAGAGTATGAAACGCAAGTGGAATGTATAACATAACTGTAAGACAAAGTGTTATAAAAAAGTGTGCAAATCAGGTACAAATGCTTAAAGAATAAGTGTTTTGTCAGTTTTTTACAAAAGATTACAATAGACCCTTAATTTCAATTCATTTTATTGATTTAATAATACTATCTGTTTTTGAAGCATTATCAGCATTAGGCAGTTTGAAATATATAGGAATTGTGCATCTAACTTTTACGGGTACCCCATCTTGTGTACCCGGTTTATATTTAGGCATAATTGATACAATCCGTAGTGCTTCTTTATCTAAAGAGGGTGATATGCTTTTTAGTATTTTAGGTTGTGTTACTGAACCGTTTTCATCTATAACAACTCCAACCATAACTCTTCCTTGTATTTCTTTTTCTAGGGCATCACTTGGATATTTCAAATTATCATAGATAAAATCAAATAAGGCTTTAAGTCCATTAGGAAATTCTGGCATAACTTCTACCACTAGATAAATATCTGTTTCTTCATTTTCTTCTGGCAAATATTTAATAGGAACTCTTGCCGTATCATAATATGCATGAATAGTTTCTTCATTCGGTACATCAATTAGTTTTGCTGTTTGAATACTATCAAAGTCCATTATTTTACTTTTGGAAAATTTACTAGTACAGCCAAAGATAAGACAGCTGGATAATATAAGATGCAATATTCTGATTTTCATAAGTATAAAGTATTAAACAATACGTTGCTAATAAGATTTTCAAATATACGAAAAATCATTATTAATACTAGCGTAAATATGAACTATAAATCAATTCAGTTTTTTCTATAGTTCTGTATTTATTTTGATTTTTTCGAAAGTTCTTTGTTCATCACGTACCCGACATAGTTCCCGGTGTACTTTTATTTGCGAATATACACAAAAAGTGCCATTCATACCTTTGCGGTTGTATTGGTCGGCGTATGTTCTGTCTTAACTTCTCGAATTCTTCCTTGAACTATTCAGCAATAGGCTTTCGGGCAATTAAAAAAAATAATCTCATCCCGTCCGTAGGGCTTTTCAGCACTTGAAACCCTGCCTTTTTGGTCGTGAATTTTCATCTGTGTATGCTTCAGCGGTTTACCTCTCATCGAAATCAGTAAGAAGGTTTCAAGACCGGAGAAGAGGCTGAGTTTTATTTATTTATAATATAAAGTGGAAGCTAAACTATTAGTATTATTGGAGGGAATAATAGATTCTAGTTTGTAATTTATGGATTATTCAGATGTTTTATTCTTTTCTTTCCCTGCCTCAAAGGAAAAAGAGGGGAAAAGGAGGGGAAATGGGGGAAAAGGGGGTGGAAAAGTCTATTTTTCATAACTTTTTTCAA
>CAQBGY010000151.1 GCA_948759685.1 uncultured Eubacterium sp. | reverse complement strand
TACTGCTCACTCTGTTCTCCCCAGCTCTGCTGGGGGCTTAATGGACGTTCAGTTAAAACAGAAAACCAAAGTAGAGTCTATAATCATAACCACCCGTCAAACGGGTGGTTTGCTCTGCGGCTATAAGCCGCTGTTACCGGCCAGCGCCTAAAGACGCTGGCTTTCACTTCGTTCAAGCCACTACGCCCTTGACTCGTCGCCGCCCTTCAAAGGGCGTTCGTAATACCGGCTACCCCTTGAAGGGGTCCTCGTATTCCTTCACACTCAACTTGTCCTGCATTATGTCACTTTTCTCCTGATCCTGGATATACTTCTTTATCGTTGCCTCGTTCAGGCCTACTGTGCTGACGTAATATCCCTCCGCCCAGAAATGCCGGTTTCCATATTTGTACTTCAGGTTTGCGTGCTTGTCGAATATCATCAGGGCACTTTTCCCTTTCAGATACCCCATGAAACTTGACACGCTGTACTTTAGCGGTATGCTTACCAGCATGTGGATATGGTCGGGCATCAGATGCCCTTCGATAATCTCCACTCCCTTATACGCACAAAGCTGTTTTATAATGTCACGTATGCTTTCTTTGTATTGATTATAAATCGCTTTTCGTCTATACTTGGGAGTAAAGACAATGTGGTACTTGCACATCCATTTTGTATGTGCCATGCTGTTTGTTTTGTTAGCCATAAAAATCACCTTTTCTTTCGTTATGTAGTAGCTTGAACAACTCTATCATAACGAAAAGGTGATTTTTGTGCTATAAGCACTTGTTACACCACCCGCATAGCAGGTGGTTTTTTGTTTCGCACGCCTCCGTTTTTCGGAACACGAAAAACTCCGACGCACTCAACTGGCTAAAGCCGATAAAAATAAGAGCCAACTCAAGACTTGAGTCGGCTCCATAATATGCTATTAGTTTGTACTTTCTTCCGCCGCAAAGATTTTGCTACCAAATGTTGTATATTCGTCATAAGAAATTTCGTTACCATTCAATAAGTATTTCGTTCCAGCTTCTGGATTATTTGCATCAACGAGTTCCGCACTAAAACTCATTTCAGCAACTAAATTGTCAGCACCTTCATATTTTTCCATATGATAGCATTCATAACCTTCATTCATACTATTACTGTACATAATCCATATTTCTCCATTGTAATAGGTATATGAAAGTATATTTGCATTACCATCTCCAATAGCAAAAACATATACCTTATTTTCACGAGCATCAAGGTATATTCCACCATAAGTACCACAAATTATTAGCTCATTTTCTCCATCATTGTCAAGGTCAATTTTCTCTCCAATAGAATATGAATCCCATCCTTCAGAACCTATATTAAAGTCAGCAATGTTAAACTTTGAATTCATATCTTTGGAATCAATTGCATCTATTGAACCATTGATAAATAAATCTAATAGTTCTTCTGATGTCAATTCCTGATCTATACTTTCAACCACCTGCGGACTACTTTCCTGCTGATTTATCGAAGAATTTTCTGTATTTATGTCTTCATCTTTTTTTATTTCTGAATCAATATTCACTGTTTTTTCATCATTTATTTTTGAATTTACACTCTCACTTACCTGCATACTGCTTTCCTGCTGCGTTACGGCAAATTCATCTTCTTTTGCATTTCCACAAGCTCCCAAACTAAACATCATAAAAAGAATACATACCAATATGGCTATTTTTTTCTTATTCATAATAAATACCCCCATCAGCTTTTTTGCTCAGAAAATTACTTTCCTTATCGGCACTATATTGTTTGGTATAGTTTTTATCTTTAACATAACTATGCGTTAATTCTAGTGTTGCTGCCATTCCAAAAGGCTCTGCATTTTTTGACGTGTTTCTTTTGCTTAAATCTTCTGTATTTAAAGTTTCACATTTAACACTTTCCGACAAATTCTCACTTTTTCCCTTTGTTTTTTTACGAGGTTTTCCTATTGGATTCCAATCTTTAAAAGAAACATTTTGTAATCGCACCATTTTTTCATCCTCCTATCTTTACCAATCCAAATATTTTCATTCAACATTTAGCTTTTTAACAAAGTGTGTTAATGGTCTGCTGTTCTGGCTTTTCTATAAAATAATGTAAAATATTGAAATATATTCACACACAATTCTGGTTGCAACAGTTATACTGATACAACCAGAATTACTAAATCGAAAACAATACCGAAATCATATTATTAATGGTTTCTTACATAGTCATTATCAAAATAAAGTTCCAATTCATCTTCGATTCTATTACTCCATCCTTTACCATATGTATTCCAATTTTTTAACCCCTTATATTCATTTATAAGCGTTGTCCGCCAATCATCTTTATTTCGATTGTTATTCTTTATCAGAGTGTCCAGTGCGTGACCTTCTTTTGCTAATGCTGGTCTATTATACACCGCTATAACCAATGCATCATATTCATTCTGAGATGCTGTATAGTTATGTCTCTTTAATAAATTATCCACGGTAGATGTATAAGTATTAACATGGTCATTATAAATCTTCATACAAGTTTTTACATCCACTTGAGTTCCTACTTTTGTTACATCCACCCCATATTTTTCTTTATACTCCTGAATGGTTTTGGTATCAGTCTTTTTAACTGTATTACCAATTCCTATTGTGTACATGCCATCTCCAACATCCAATATTGGAATAGATACCACATTACCATTTTTGTCTTTGACAGCACTTGTAGCCTCATAAGAAGCGAGTAACCTAAATCCGTTTTCACTCAATCCCTTTGATGGTGTCACTGGTTGCTTAAGATTATCGACAGCCTTCTGTATAGCATTTAGTGTTGCACTTCCTGCCAATCCATCAACTGTTATTTTATTTGCCTTTTGGAAATTCCTTAAGGCTGTCTCTGTTCCCGCACCAAATGTACCATCAGGAGTACCGCAATTATAATTCAATTTATTCAAGTTTTCTTGTAATTTTTTAACACTTGCGTTATTTCTTAATCCTCGGGATAAGACACCCTTTTGACTGCGGTTATACACTGAATCCAATTTTGTTATAGTTTCATTTGTAATATTGCCACTTTGATCTTTTAATCCGCACAATTTTTGAAAAGATGTAACAGCCGCCTTAGTATTCTTTCCAGCAATTCCATCTGGAGTACCACAAGAATATCCAATGGCATTCAATTTTGTTTGAACATCTTTAATCGAATTCTTGCTTAATGCCATGGCTTTTACAGTACTTGGTTTTGCGTATGTAACCATTTTTAAGCTACTTGGATCACTTTTTTCATAGATGGCAGCTATATCATTTGTGTTATTTCTTGAAGCCTGTTTTTCAGAGGCCGAGCTTTCCGCAGAAGCCTTAGCCTGTTCAGTTCTTTTCTCCATAACAACAGTGCTACCGTTTGAATATGACTGATTTCCGATTAATTGATTGTCTAACATTACCATTCTTTCTACCTCCTTGGCATACTAATCTTTAAAGCATATAAAATAAACTTTCTTCTTGATAATTTATCTAAAATCATCTGAACGATTTATTTTATACCACAAAAAGAAAAGCAAGGAAATATTTCGTGCACAAACGACACAATTTTTGCACAAACGACACAAGCCATCACAAAACATGTCTCCTAATCAATTATCAAACAACATTCTCCATTTAAAAAACGCTTTTTTAAACTCATTACTATGAGCTCTTCCAATCGCTACCTCCAATCCATTACACAAAATAATCTTACGACTGTCTGCCTTTTCTATATATTTCATATTAACTATATATGACCGTTGTATTTGAAAAAAGCCATATTTCTCCAAGCTTTGTGACGTTTCAGATATACTTCCTTCGCAAAAATATTCATTCCCATCCACCATAAGGTATCTCAATTTTCTTCCACTTGTTTCAACAAGTAACAGTGTATCCAATTTTATTTTTCTACATACACCGGAAATATCTTTACAGCAAATATTTCTTTCTTGTATTTTAGTATTAACAAAAGAATCAAGCGCTTCTATTATCTCCTCCAAATGTTTTTTATCAATGTATCTGAATGCATTTACTCTATATCCCCATCGGGCTAATTCTGTGTGAGAAGTTAAAAAACATATCTTACATTGTTTTCCAGCATCTATCAACTTCTCAGCAATCTCAAAACCATTTTCTCCTTCAGCAAGTTCAATGTCCAAAAACACCAAATCTGCGTCTTTATTTTTCATAAAGTCTTTTCCATTATTACATAAATGTATTTGAAATAAAATATTCTTATCTATACAGTATTTTTCAATAATTTCCCGTATCTTATTTCTCCATACTTCTTCATCTTCTACAACACATATTTTCATCGCTTTATCTCCTTTGGGATAGCAATACTAATTTTAAATATCGGCTCTCCATTTTCCATGAAAGAATCCATATAGTATTCCCCCTGATATTTTTCAACGGTTGCCATAATATTTTTAAAACCAAATCCATGATTCGTTTTATCTTTCTTCGAAGTTTTCAAATAATTATTGTTTGTATTTATCTTTTTAACTACACTATTGCTTACTACAAAAAAAATTTCCGTTTTATGTTCTATCAGCTCAACTCTGATTTTAGGAGCATTTGTTTTTTTGGATGCTTCTATTGCATTCTGCAATACATTTCCTATCAAAGTTGTAATATCAAACATTTCTATATATGATATAGTTGTTACTTTTCCTGATACAGTGAATTTGATATTCCCCTTCGTTGCTATATATAAATAGTAATTCATAATAACATCTAAAAAACTATCTCCTGTATGAATTTTTAATTCAAATTCATCCTGAACATTCCAAATTGTATCTATATACCCTCTTGCTTCTTCCAACTTTTTCTGATTTATCAATTCTCTGAGAATACCTATATGATTTGTTAAATCATGTTTAAAGTGTCGTATTGCTACCGACTGCTGTAGCTGATAATCATATTGCTCTTTTTGCATATACATAAAAGATTGCAGTTCTTTATTCTGCCCGTTTGAAAGAACATTTTTTATAGCAAGACTAAGCGTTAAAAAAATAGCATAAATAGCTCCCACGATACTAACAAAAAACACACCATATGCATCCCAGCCATACATTTCATGATTCTCATTAAAAAAAACAAAAACAAAATTATAAAACATTTGGAATATACTACTTTGCACCAGTATGGCAACCATATATCTACATTCTATATTATTCAAATAAACTTCATGTTTTTTAAGAAGCATTATATATACCAAGAAATATACAGAAAATGAAATAGCATACGCTATTTCCATCCACCATGTTAAACCAGTTTCAATGCCCCCACCTATAAGCAAAATCTGTATGAGCATAACACTGAATGTATCCATAATTCCTGTAAAATATATAAGTGCTAAACTTAATATACACAAATGCAGTAAGCGTTCCTTGAAAAAAAAGCATATCGAAAGAACGCTCCAACATATATACACAATTGGTAAATTAGTTTCAAAGCACATATTAAAAATACCAGCGCCTAATACAACCACCACTGATAACCAACACAAAAATTTATTTTTTCTTGGTGGTATCTTAAATCCATAATAAATAATAAATAAATACATAAAATAATTCAAAAAATTATCTACTATATAAATCACTGTTCTACACCTCGTACGATAAAGTAGCCACTTGCACATAATCCCTTTTTATTATCGACATTTTCTTTCTGAAACTCAACACAAATCATATTTATTATTTATTAAACTCTATTTTATTTTGGAGAAAAATGCAGGATACGCCCCTCAAGAGCCATCCCCCGCTACCGCTTTATTCTTTCACTTCAATTTCATACTTCATAAACTCCTCATCTAATATTGCTTTCAGTTTATCTACCACCCACAGAAGCAATTTTATCATTTTCTTAGAAACGTCATTGCTTATAATCTTCATGACTTTTCGTTCCTTATAGAATGCCTGCACAGATTCAAAATGATATTCTCTCACGATAGAGGAAAATCCCTTTTTCATATTAGAAATCTGGTTGTCAAAACGGTCAATCTCCTGCTGTAACTCTTTACGTCTGCCGCCTTTGAAAATGCCCGTACATTCCGACAATTCCCTTTTTAGTTCATCCCTCTGTCTCTCTCGCCCGAAAATTAAAATACTTTTGTCTCATCCAAAAAAGACTCCTGCTTAAACCGCCCGTCTTTTATGGTAAAAATCTTACGCTCATATACTTCGCCTTTTTTGATAACTTTACAGCCTTTCCGCACATTCCCGTCGCCGTCAAGAATCTCTTTTTTTGTCCGCACATGCTTTCCATGTTCGTCATAGAACATATTCCGGGTGGCAGTTTTTTCCTCCGGCTGCTCTAACCGCTTTCTTTCCGCAAATATTATATAGATATGCAGGTTTGTTTTCCGTTTATTGTGATGTAGCGCAGCATAACACTCCACACCGTATTTTTTCTTAAATTCGTCCACCACCCTTTTCAGCAGATAATCATAGTCATAGCTGATAAAACTTTCCGGCAGGGCAATCATCAGTTCCCTTGCCTCAATACATTTTTCATTCATTCCGCTTTTTTCAAATTCCTCCTGACTGCATTTGGCAAGTTCCCGCCAGAATGCCCTGTCCGGCTCCGTTGCATAGACTTCATAGAGGTGCTCCTGCTTGGCGTGGCTTGAAATATAAGTAATGCGCCCCGATAAGTCATGCAGCTTTGCCATTTCTATAAATGAGTTTCTTCTCAATAAATACCTTCTCCTTTCCTTTGGCGGACAGTCCGCCGCCGTTTCCTTGTGAGCCGCCGCCACAGGGCGGCTTTTTGCGAACTATGCCCGTATCCGGGCAATCCACGGCTGTCGCTTTTTGACAGCCGCAGAGGGACTTCGTTCTGTGAAGTCCCTTTGGCGGTGCTGCACATTTACCACGAAATGTAGCCGTAATCAGCAGCGCCATCCATGCGCCCGTCCTTTGGGGCGGCATGGATGTGGGAAGGCTGCTCTCTACGACAATCTTATTTTCTCCCGTCACTATAGCCGCAACTTGTTCCGTGCCGTCCGTATGCAAGAGTCCGTCCGCTGACACTTCCGCCTCCGCTATCCGCTTCTCCCTGTCCGCCTCTTTTGCGCCTTCTATCACGGAGGAAAAGGTTGAAAAACCGTCCTATTATCAGGCAACAAGACAGCGTGGGAATTACCAGACTATGTGTGATTTTGAAAATCCTTATAATTTGCTTTGCGATCTGGTACGGTCCCATGCCCTCCACGGTCAGCCGGAAAATGTTCAATAACATACGGAATTGTACTCATGCTGCCAATTTACCTCCTGGTAAATAATACATAAATGAGTATCCATTAAACGAACCCATCATGCATATCTTCGATTGTTTAGGATAGAACACACCATTTTTTCAATAAATATTAGGCGTGCATTCATATAACTGTTTAAAAGCTAATGTGAATGCTTGC
>CAQBGY010000150.1 GCA_948759685.1 uncultured Eubacterium sp. | reverse complement strand
TTAGCATTTTTTCTGCCTGGAAGTATTTTGGAAAACACATCTTTAAGAACTGCTGTAATAGACAGTCCCTTTACCCTCTGTGCTCCCCAATCTGCTGATATCTCCCTTGGGTGGCGTCCCCACAATTTTTCTGTATATCCTTCAAAAAACATTGAATAAAGAACACGTCCAAACCGATTGATATAAAAATTCTCTAAATTATCTTCCGGCAGTTTTCTAAATACAGAATATAAATAACTAAATCCTGCCTTCATTGTTGTAACAAAGCCCATATTCTTCAGAGTATCCCACTTTAAAGAAATAGGATAGTCAAAGAAATGCTTTGAATAATAAATTCTTGAAACTCTGTTTCGAACAAGCATAACTCTGTCTGTTTCTTCCGGATTCGGTCCTCCCTCTGCAAAACTCTTTTCCCTGTCTAATATTTTGTCATCATAAGAAGGTTCTCCCTGTGTAGGCATAATATTCTGCCACCACTGATTCACCCTGTCATCTTTCGAAAAAAATCTATGTCCGCCAATATCCATCCTGTTACCTTTATATTTCACTGTCTGGGATATTCCGCCGATACGATCTGTTTTTTCTAAAATTATAACTTCATAGCCTTCTTTTTTTAACAGCTCATAACCTGCCGTCAATCCAGCCGGACCTGCTCCGATAATAATAACTTTTTTCATTTCTTTCCTCCTAGCTGCTTATTAGAAACTTTTATAATAGTTCATATACTTCAAAGTCTCTAAACCCTTTTTTATTTATACAGTAACATTTTTCTTGCTACGAAATTCCACATTAAAACTAATGCTGCCGCAACAACCTTTGCAATCATATACAGGATTCCAACTCTTAATAATATCCACATAATTCCTTCTGTGAAAAGCAGTCCCATAACACCAATAACACCATAGGCAACAAATTCACCCACAGTACCTGTTTTATCAGACCCTTCCTGAAACACAAATATTTTTGATAATATAAAATTCACAATCAATCCAAAAACAAATGCAATCGCTGTAGCAACATATACATTCATATGAACTGCTTCATGCAGTGTCACCATCATTCCCCAGTCAGCAGCAAAAGCAATCCCTCCTACAAATACATATCGAAATAACTGTACAAAGAAATTATCCGTCTGTTCATAGAAAATAATATTAATTTTTAGTGTTTTTAATCTATCTATTAATTCTTTCACCTGTCATCTTCCTTTACTCTATCTTCATCTCGTATTCCTATAGATTATAAAGCAGACTGAACAATCCAATTGTATTGATACACACATATGCTGCCAAAAAACATTTAAATGCATTTCGAACCATTATATTTCCTGTCTTATGTGTCATTTTCATTTCACCTATACCTGCTGCCATCATGCAGACAATCAACACTACACTAATCAACACATAACGTACACTTGCTGTACAAACACTTGGAAAATCAAAACAAAACTTGACATAAGAAAGTAATATCATTCCTGTACTTCCTAAAATTAGGAATTTAATAACCTTGCCACTTTTTGCCTTTCTAAGCCATAAAACTAATAGTGCAATAGCAAATATAAACAATGCTAATATCATTACATACATCAGAGTACCAATAAACTTTGACCACTGTGTTGTTGGAAAATATCTTGTCTCTCCAAAAGCACAATACTTCGTAAACATTACTCCAATATTATAAGTGAACTCTTCTGTTCCTCTCATTTGCGAAAGCCACAAAGGCTTCAACTGCGCCCACGTAACTTCAAATAAACGCTGTGAAACCGTATACATATTTCCCATATATTGTCCCTGCTCCCAACCGATTACAGGAACGAAATTTAGTGGAACGTTGTATAAAATCAAATTCTTTACCGGAAACCATATTCCCAAAGGAATAGAAATAATTCCAAAAGCCAAATATTGCTTTATGTAAAACAAAAGATTTGATTTATTTTTTATCATTTTATAGATAAATATACATGCCATTGCAGGTGCCAGCATAACCACTGACAATTTTGCCATCATACCACATCCAATAGCGAAGGCACATATTATGATGTCTTTCCAATTTGGCTTTTTATACCAGCGTATCATATATAAAACAGTAACAAGACCTAATAATGTACTAAGTGTATCATTGTTCACTGCTCCTGCATATTCCAAAAGATACGGAAAGAATGCAATTGCAAGGATTCCTGCCAGGATACCTTTTTGACTCTTTGTAATTTCTTTCATAATCTTATACGCTACAATCACAATCATTGTAGAAAAGAATAGTGCCAGCACTTGAAGATTCTCAGCTATTACTTCTTCTGTCATTCCAAACAAACCATTTATTTTTGCCCAGATACCCATAACAATATGAGAAAATGGCGGTTGATAATATTGATACTGCTCCATAGGATTTCCAGTCGGTAATGCGGTATGTTTATAAATCTTATAAATATATCCTAGATGCCCAAGACTTCCTTCCGAAAATGTTCCTATATCATTCTGCTGCTGCATTACATTCGTTACGAAAATCTGAAACTGTCTTAAAATATAACCGCCAAGCATTGCTATCCAAATCCAATTTTGCATCTTTACAGTTTGAATCTTTTCTGTAATAACTTTCTTTTTTGTCATCCAGACCGGTAAAATAATGCATATAATCAGCACAAAAAAAATGACTAAGGTAATTCTTACATTTTCAAGATGAACTGCCTTATTCTCTTTCAATATTCCAAATACCATCATCATCCATAAAGATATGCATTGCACATAACCTGCAATAATGTAATAACGATACTGTTCTCTAATCTTATTGGACAAAAATGTAGCAGCAATCATAAATGCACTAAACAGCCCTGTCAAAAAGATGCGCTGTGTTTCTCCAACACTATGAAATACCCAGAATATTGCACATAGCAAAAGTAAAATTCTTGTTTCAATATTATGTCCTTTCATTTTTCTTCTCTTCTCCGTTTTATAATAGTTATTATTATAACAAAATCAGACATAAAAAGATACCTGTTTCAATAAATCTTATTCTGAAACAAAAAAAAGATGTTCTTTCGAACATCTTTTTTATGCGGGTGACAGGACTTGAACCTGCACGGTCTCCCACTAGAACCTAAATCTAGCGCGTCTGCCAATTCCGCCACACCCGCGTAAGTCATTTTGTAAATTGACAACTCTTTTTATTATAACTATTTTTCTTTAAATGTCAATTAGTATTTTAACTTTGTACTGTCCCACAAAATTTCATTCGTCAAATCAACAACTACATATAAAAAAGGGAAGCAACAATCGTTACTTCCTTTTCTATATTTTGATAAATTCCATCATCTCTATTTTTCTTTTATTTCGCTATGAAGCGTCTGAAGCGGCTTTAATTCTCCTGAAGCATGTTTCTTCAAATAACTGATACCTTCTGCTGTAGCCTTTGCTGCCGCAATGGTTGTCATGTATGGAGTCTTTGCCTTAATGGCAGCCTTTCTCAAATAACTGTCATCATGAACGCTCTCTTTTCCTGATGGTGAGTTAATAATCAAATCAATCTCTCCATTTGTAATTGCATCCAATACATTCGGACGTCCTTCATATAACTTATTGATTTTCTCTGCCGGAATACCAGCTTTTGTAATCAAGTCATATGTAGTTCCGGTAGCAAGAATCTTAAATCTACTTTCATGTAAACTACGTGCTACTTCCTCAATATGCTCTTTATCTTTTCTATTAACAGAAATCAATACCGTTCCTTCTAATGGAAGTTTTAACTGTACACCTTCCTGTGCCTTATAGAATGCCTCACCATAAGAAGTAGATAATCCCAATACCTCACCTGTAGAACGCATTTCCGGTCCTAATACCGGATCAACTTCCTGGAACATATTGAATGGGAATGCTGCTTCCTTTACTCCATAATATGGGATATCCTGCTCCTTCAATGCCGGAACAGGCGATGGTCTTCCTGTCAATTCACTTGTAATAATATCTGTGGCAATCGGAACCATTCTCGTATTACATACTTTAGATACCAAAGGAACTGTACGTGATGCACGAGGATTTGCCTCAAGGACATACACTTTTCCCTTTTCAATTGCATACTGCATATTCATAAGACCTTTTACATGCATCTCCTCTGCAATTTTCCGTGTATATTCCTTAATTGTCTTAACATTTTCTTCTGTAATATGAACAGAAGGAATGATACATGCAGAATCTCCGGAATGCACTCCTGCCAACTCGATGTGTTCCATTACAGCCGGTACAAAAGCGTGTGTTCCATCACTGATAGCATCTGCCTCACACTCTAATGCATTATTTAAGAAACGGTCGATTAGAATTGGTCTGTCCGGTGTTACACCGACTGCAGCTTTCATATAATCTGTCATACTGGCATCATCATAAACAACCTCCATGCCACGTCCGCCTAATACATAAGAAGGACGAACCATTACCGGATAACCGATAGTATTTGCAATTTCAGTTGCTTCTTCTACTGTTGTAGCCATTCCTGATTCCGGCATAGGAATTTCTAATTTTTCCATCATCTCACGGAATAAGTCTCTATCCTCTGCCAAATCAATGACTGATGGAGATGTACCAAGAATCTTCACGCCATTCTTCTCTAAATCTGCTGCCAGATTCAATGGGGTCTGTCCGCCAAACTGTGCGATAACACCCAATGGTTTTTCTTTTTTATAAATGCTTAAAACATCTTCCAATGTAAGTGGCTCAAAATATAATTTATCAGAAGTATCGTAATCTGTAGATACCGTTTCTGGGTTACAGTTTACAATAATTGTCTCAAATCCTAACTTCTTCAATGCAAGAGAGGCGTGTACACAGCAGTAATCAAACTCAATACCCTGACCGATTCTGTTTGGACCACCGCCGAGAATCATGATTTTCTTATTTTCTGATACCGGATTCTTATCCTCTGCATTGTATGTAGAATAATAATATGCACTATCCTCTGTGCCACTTACATGAACACCTTCCCATGCTTCTTCTACACCTAAGGCGATACGTTTATTTCTGATATTCTCTTCAGAAACCTCTAAAATCTGACTTAAATATTTATCAGAAAATCCGTCTTTCTTTGCCTGAATTAATAATTCATCTGTTGGAAGTGCTCCCTTGTATGCAAGAAGTGCCTCTTCCTCTTCCACTAATTCTTTCATCTGTTCAATGAAGTAATGTTTTACTTTTGTAATCTCAAAGATTTCGTCTGCTGTAGCCCCCTTGCGAAGTGCTTCATACATAATAAAATGACGTTCGCTGGATGGTGTAATCAACATCTTCAGCAGTTCTTCTTTTGATAAAGAATCAAAGTTCTTCGCATGTCCTAAACCATAACGTCCTGTTTCCAGACTTCTGATTGCTTTCTGGAAAGCTTCTTTATAGTTTTTACCGATGCTCATTACTTCACCAACGGCACGCATCTGTGTACCAAGTTTATCTTCAACACCTTTGAACTTTTCAAATGCCCAGCGTGCAAACTTGATAACGACATAATCTCCGTCAGGAACATACTTGTCCAATGTTCCATATTTTCCACATGGAATATCCTTCAATGTCATTCCTGTTGCCAACATCGCAGAAACCAAAGCAATTGGGAAACCTGTTGCTTTAGAAGCAAGAGCTGAGGAACGTGATGTACGTGGATTGATTTCGATGACAATAATACGGTCTGAAACCGGATCATGTGCAAACTGTACATTTGTTCCACCGATAACCTGCACCTTGTCAACGATTTTGTATGCCTGTTCCTGAAGTCTCTTCTGACATTCCTCTGAAATTGTGAGCATTGGAGCAGAACAGAATGAATCACCTGTATGCACACCCAGTGGGTCGATATTCTCGATAAAACATACCGTAATCATATTTCCTTCGCAGTCACGAACAACTTCTAATTCTAATTCTTCCCAGCCTAAGATAGACTCTTCTACAAGCACCTGTCCTACAAGACTTGCCTGAAGTCCTCTGGCACAGACTGTTTTTAATTCTTCTTTATTATATACAAGACCTCCGCCTGCACCACCCATCGTGTATGCCGGACGAAGAACTACCGGATAGCCTAATTTTTCAGCAATGGCAAGCGCTTCGTCTACAGTGTAAGCAACTTCGCTACGTGCCATTTCGATACCAAGACTGTCCATTGTTTTCTTAAATTCAATACGGTCCTCGCCACGCTCAATCGCATCTACCTGAACACCGATAACCTTTACATTATATTTGTCCAATATTCCTTTTTGATAAAGTTCTGAACAAAGATTTAATCCTGACTGTCCTCCAAGATTTGGAAGTAATGCATCAGGACGTTCTTTTGCTATAATCTGCTCAAGACGCTCTGCATTCAATGGTTCAATATATGTCACATCCGCAGTTTCCGGATCTGTCATAATTGTTGCAGGGTTTGAGTTTACCAGCACAATTTCATAACCAAGCTTTCTAAGAGCCTTGCATGCCTGTGTACCGGAGTAATCAAATTCACAAGCCTGTCCAATAATAATAGGACCAGAGCCTATAATAAGTACTTTGTTTATATCTGTTCTTTTTGGCATTTATCTATCCTCCTACTTAATCCTATCCTATATTATAATAAATATATGTCGTGACACAAGTTTTTTTTAACTTTTTTGTCTACTTTTCGACTTTTTGACGGAAAAATTGAAAAATATAAAAATTTTTTTATGTATTACAAAATTGCATTTCCTATTTTGTATCTATATAAACAAATTGGTTTTATTTTTTTGTTTATTTAATTTAAATAATACAAACTTATCTTATTTATAACATTTCATGTTTTATTTTATATTCTTTTAAACCTTGTTCTAAAATGTCCTATATCATTTTTTACGAGGTACATACAAGTGAACACATTTGCATTGAAAATACAAAAAATGTACGGTTATACAGATTATGAGATGGCAATTATCAAATATTCAATCACTACACTATTTTCAGAACTTAGCAAAATAATCATTCTTAGTATTATGTTTTTATATATTGGAAAGTTTGATTTATTTATAACATCATGTGTTTTATTAATATTTCTTCGTATAAACGGTGGTGGATATCATTGCAAACACTATATAACATGTCTGCTGCTTACAGCTATCATCTCGTCTGTAGCAATTATATTACTTCCATTAATAACCATACCAAATTTTTCTGTTGTTTTAATGGTATTAACAATATGTTTATTCATCAATTACTATTTAGGTCCCGTTCCCTCACCATTTCGTCCGGAACTAGACAATTTGTTAATAAAACATTATAAAAACAACAGTTTTCTTACAATATTTATTTTTATTATTATTGTTAGCATTTTCAATTTCAACATTGTGATACGACCACATCTTATTGTTGGATTTTGGACTATTATATTACACACTTTGCAATTGATTGTTGCTAAAATACTAAGGAAAGACCAACTATCAAAAGTCAATAGGTAAGAGAAAATAAGTTTTTGAATATTA
>CAQBGY010000149.1 GCA_948759685.1 uncultured Eubacterium sp. | reverse complement strand
ATGTTGCCGTGGCAGACGAATAGTATTTTTATTATATCTTGCATAACTTTGAATAACTATGCAAAGCCTTGTATTTACTGGCTTTTCGAGCATTTTCCTTTCTTGCATATTTTTATAAAATCATGTATAACTCTGCATAAATTAGCATAGTTTGTTGCGAATTTGAAGTAAAATTGAAGTAAATTCAAAAATTTGTACTTCAAGGGATTTTTCCAGTCGGAAACCTCTTGGCAAACCGACAAACCTACATGGCATTCCTTCTTTTTGGTTTTGATTCAAGAATTTTGCTCATTTCCTTTTCGGCATCCTCATACTGCACATGGGTATATGTATTGAGTGTAACCCCTATATCACTATGTCCCATGATGTATTGCAGGGTTTTGGGATTCATTCCAGACTTTGCCATGTTGCTACAGAACGTGTGTCGGCAGACATGAGGGGTAACTTTTGGCATTTGCACTTTGTATATGCTGTTGTACTTCTTTCTGATGTGTTGAAAATAATGTTCCCAATGCAAGGCGACCATAGGCATTCCGTTCTTGTCAAGGTATAAAAAACCAGTTTTTCCGCTAATTATCGGTTCAACCTTTGGTTTCCGCCTGTTTTGAATGATTGTTTTGAAACACTCATACACTTCATCTGCCATCGGAATTTCCCTTGTGCCGCATGAGGTTTTCGTGTTCTCAATCACATACCGCATATCCCTTGTTCGCTGCAATTGGTGGTCTATGATAATCTTTCGGTTTTTCAAGTCAACATCCGATACCGTCAATCCAACAAACTCCGAAATCCTCATGCCTGTCTTAAAGAGGATGAAAATCCCCTCATAATATTTACAAAAATGCTTGTCGTTCTTTACAAACTCCAAAAACTGCCGTTCTTGTTTTCTTGTAATCGCCTCCCTTGTTACGCTGTCATTGACAACAACCGTGGCGAGTTGGAATTCAAATGGATTCTTCACAAGCAAATCATCATCAACTGCCATTTGAAAAGCTGGGCGGACAACCCCTCGGATGGAATGTATGGAGCTGTACCCTCTGCCGTCTTTCTGTAACTTAATCAACCATGCTTTAGCGTCTGACAACTTGACCTTGTCAATTCTCTTTGCCCCAAACTCTTCCTTTTTTATGATGTTGATAACAAAATTGTAATTTGCCTTCGTGTTGTGCCTTACGCCCGTCTTTTGGGATATGTACTTTTCGACTAGCTGTAGCACCTTCATATTCCCTCCGCATGGCACTATTCCGCTGTTCAAATCCGAAAATATCTGTTTTTCCTTTTCTCTAAGGCTTAAATCCGCACGCTTTCCACTCGGCGTTCGGTCGGACGGAAACAGCTTCCAACTATAAATAGATTTCCGATTGCCAAGCATGTCCGTATATTGGTAAGCATACCTCCCATCTGCTCTCTGTGTTTCCCCATCGTTCAATACACGACCTCTATTATCTTTTCTTCGTACCATAAGTAGCTCCTTTCCTATGAAAAGAGCGTTGCAAGCAGTAAAATTATACCACATGCAACGCCATTTTTCAACGATATGCAAAGATATAACAAATTATACAGAGTTATATAGCGTCAACACTTTCCAAATATTTCTCAAATAACCGGCGTTTAATCAGTGTTTTTGTTCCGTTTTTTAGAATAAAATCATAATTTCCCTCTTTAAGCCTACCCCTAAGAGTTGTTTCGCTTATTCCGCTATACGCCGCTGCTTCTTCAATCGTCAAGTTCAGCTTGTCCTTAATTGGTACTTCTTTCATTCTGTCTTGCCTCCTTCCAAAAGTTCAGGATTGTCAAAAATATTTCCAATAATCTCGCAATCTTTGCTTCTATTCAATAACGTACATTCTCTTTCCTTATTTTTTACACAATAAGTAATACCATTAAAGTACACCTTATAAATATTTAAGTCTGATTTATCAGGTTTTTCGTATCCGTAAACTTGATTAAAAAAATCTGTTTTTATGATATCCCCCTCAAAAATCTTCACTCTGTTCTTACCGGTCATTTGAGTATACTCGCAGATGGTTTCAGGGTCTACCTCATACTGCTCACACTCCACAACTTCAAGCGGATACGCATTTGAAAAACTTGAGTGTTGCTTTGATTTATTAACGATTATGTAATCAGCAACATCTTCCGCACATAAATCCCCTCCTGCTACTATCGTTGCCCCAAGGCTTATTTTGGGTAATTGCACATAAAATCCCTCAACCCACCATTCCTCTTTCGGCAGTTCCCTCCAATTCACACGCTTTGCCTTATAAAGATGTTCTCTGCTCATCCCTATTCACCCCTTTCAAAATTTCATCAATGCAAGCGTTGTAGCCGTCAACGTAGCTTTTAACACATTCAGTCTTGTTTCCAATGCAAACCTCTATTCCAACACTTGTTTTTTCTACCATTTCTTTCAATGGACACCAATCAGGTTTTCCATGACCGTCAATGTCTTTTCCATTTACCCCACAACAATCTGTTGCAACTTCAAGAAAACATGGACATTGATCGCAATTCTCCGGCGTATCAATCACTAAAATAGATTTACTCATTTCCTGCCTCCTTCAACAAATCCGCATTTTCATACACATTTCCTATAACTTCAATCTTTGAAAAATCATTTTCATATGCGAAATAAACCTTGTTGTCAGTAACACACCATATCATAAACGCAAGATGTTCCTCAAACCACTGCACCTGTCCAACTTTTCCGTCATCGCTTAAAACAATATCATCTTCGTAGATTTCCTTTCCATTCTTATCATTAACGCCTATGTACTGCCCGACTGTACTAGGGTCTACTTCATATTTTGTTGGTAAATCAGCACAAGCAGGGTAATACATATACTGTATTTGTCCTGTGTAAATCCAATGCCTTGAACCATGTTTGGCATAATACCCTTCAACCCACTCTCCATTATCAATTCGTTTTCCTCTAAATTTAATTTCCTGGCTCATTTCCCGCCTCCATTTACAAAAATCAGTTTATTTTCATTTCTCCAAAAATCACTACCCGGAAGATACATAATCTTCCCTATGCTTTCCGTTCGTTTTTCATAGCATTTCTCACAAACTCCCTTACCGTTCATAACCTTATCTTTTCCGCATATATAGCAAATCCCATACGCCACACGCTCCGAACGTTCAATATCTGCTTTCTTTGCGTTCCTCTTATTCCGTATCTTTGCAAGGCATTTCGCGCATTTTGTCTTTCCCGTAACCGCCTTTTCGTGCTTACAGTATGTGCAGATACCCATTTCTTTCAATCTATTGTATTTGCCCAAATCTCGTTTCTTTTGTTTCTCCGAATTTCTCTGTCTGTTCTTCCTGCTCTGCTCACTGTCCTTGTCGGCACATTCCAGGCACATAACCTTATTTGGTTCTGCCGGATTTTTGTGGCAGCGGACACAGATTTTCAAGTCCTTACACAAATTATAATCTTCTTTTTTGTACTTTGCGCAATCTGCACACAGAACACTTCCTTGCTCGGAAGATTTCTTTCCACATCTTGTGCATATTCCGTTTCTTCTGTAAAAATCATATCCCATATATTTTCTCGGCATAATCCTTTGGAGTAAAGCCAGCTTTAACCGTGCGCACGAAACCTCTTTACCTCCATTTTTAATATTATCTTCTTCTATCTATCCACAAATAAATACATATTCCAATACTTCCAATAATTGCAAGAACGCTCATAATCACTTTGATAAAAATAAGTATCTCGTTTACTGTCATACTTTCCTAGCCTCCATAACCGCCATTTTATCAACCTCAATATTATGCCTGTCTTTGTCATGACCTTTAACCCAAATAAACCGAATATCCGCAAACTTCTCTTTCTCCGCCATAAGTTCCTGCCACAACTCCACGTTCTTTTTAATCTGATAATTCCCATTCAGAGTTTCGACCACGTACTTACTATCCGAAAACACTTCAACTGGAATAGACTTGTCCGTTATGGCTCTCATGGCTTGCAGTACGGCAGTCATCTCCATAACATTGTTTGTCTTGCCCTTATCGCCGCCGGACTTCATTAACTCACGACTTCCGTAAATCAACTTGCAAGCCCAGCCGCAACCACTTTCTGGACTGCCGTTGTTTAGTGCTGAACCGTCTGTGTAGACTGTTATCTTATCCATGATTTTCCCTCTCTTTCTTATCTTTCATTTTCAAACATGGAGCCATTAAGACTTGATTGACTGGCAAACTGTAAAATTTACCATTTTTATCTCTACAAACTAATTCTCCATTTTCTTCGTTACTGCCCTTGCAAGCAGAACAAAAATTGTTATATCCCAATACATCACTCATTCCTCATATCCTCCAATCTTTCCTTATATCTCTCTGGCATTGGTACGCCGTCATGGTTCCTTTTCCTTCTTGCTTTTCTTATCAAGTGTATCTACAAGAGCAAGCGCTATCTCCTTTGCGAATATCTCGTTATTTTCCTTGTATTTCTTGTAAAATTCATTTGTAGAATAAATAACCTGCTCCCAGTATTCGTCATTGTCCTCTAGTTCCCAGAATTGTTGGCATAAAGCCCAGTATTCACGAAACATCTGCCATTCTTCCGAACCTTTTTCAAATCTCTTGCTTGCCACAAAATCCCTCCGGATTAAAATCATAACCAATAACTACATTTCTTACCGTTTTCCCATTTATCGTTCCAGACTTTTTCATAAGACCTTTTCCACGTAAATAGGCAAATGCCTCCTGCTTTCCGATGTGTCTAAATTGGTTGTTGATGCAATATTCAATATATTTTTTGTAAAAATAACTTCCGCTCAAATTATCCTCACTTTCTTTTAAATTTTTTTCAATAAATTTCCCAAGGATTTCATATTCATCATCATTTTTTCTTATATTAAGAAAACTTTCTGGAACATTTATGCCATTCTGTACAAGAAAATCATATTGAAATCTAGTCAATTCTTCTTTTGTTGCTCCGTTCTGTATCATCTGCTGCCTTAAATCTCGTGAAATTTTACTTATATATCTGGCTTTTGTTCCAGAAATATTTTTCTTGGTTTTGTAAATCTTTTTCTCTGTCATGCTATTTAGTTCCATATCATTGTCCATAAAAATCCCTCCAATCAGTCAAACGGCGTTTCTTCGTTTATAGAGGTAAACCCACCATCATTTTTATTCCATCCATAATCCACATATAAATCGTCGCCCTGTCCGTAAATCCGCTTTGATTTCTCATCATAGTCCAGTATGTATCCCTTCGTTTCCGTTTTGCCGAATAAGCGGTTTTTAGACACCTTGCAAAGCCTTTGAGATTGCTCTATTTCGTTGTTTTTTTCATAAGATATCGTAACCATGGCAAGATTGGAAATATCGCTTGAACCGCTTATTTCGTCATTCTCATTGGTGGAAAAATTATTCTTTCTCTTGTGTGCCACAAGCAGGATTAAGGCGTTGTGCCTTGTAGCCAGTCTTGCAAGTTTCTTTACAAATAATCCCTGCCTTTCATATTTATCACTTCCATATGCAACTTCCAAATCTATTGCGGTCATCAGATTGTCGAGCAAAATAACCTTAACCCCATATTGCATAATCACATTTTCCGTAACTGCCACAAGGCTTTCCTGCTCGTCATTCTCAATAATGGAGTTGTCATAAAGCCAAAACTTATCATCGTACCAGTCAGAAATTAAATTCCTGTTGGTTTCTGAAATATTGTAAGCGGAATCACCCCATCCGTTCTGGTACTCAAAAATATGTCTACTTCCGGCAATCTGAAAATCCATAATGTTCTTAAACTGAAAATCGACCAATTCGCCACTGTATGCAAAACATTTATATCCTTGCGATACTGCGCTTATCATTATCTGGCTGGCAAGAACAGATTTTCCCTCTCCGGTTTTCCCAGATATGAGTGTTACGCCCCCAAACGGCAATCCACCATATAAAAGCCTGTCAACCTGCCTTATTCCGGTCTGCAATTTTGGAAGTTTGAAAATATCCACATTTTTCACGCTTGACAATGGCTTGACCTGCTTCATTGGTATAATAACCGCATTTTCCACGCAAGCCCTGATCTGCTCTTTTCCATATTTCTTTAGTATCTCATTAGCGTCTTTACAATCCTTGTAATCTTCTTCTCGGACGTGCTTTACAGTTATCTTCAACCGCCTTGACAATTCATCAAGCAAGGTAATATGTCCTTTTTCAAAATCCCCGAACACAACAATTTCTTCAAACTGGTTTATCCAGTTCCAGCAATACGGAACCCAAGTAAAGCCTTTTGCGCCAGTTGGTACGCTGACTGCATTGGAAATTCCTGCCGTTGCAACAGATAGAGAATCTACTTGCCCCTCTGTAATCACAAGCCTTGAAAAATCCTTGCACTGCTTCATTCCAAACAAAATCGGTTTGCAGTTCGATTCGCACCACTCTTTGTTTTTATCCTTTTCCTTGTCATAATCGGTCTTTCGATATTTTACAAACTGTAAAATACCCTTCTCGTCATAAAACGGAAATACAAGGATATTAGGCTTTTCCGTCTGGACTGTTATTTCATATTCCTTTGCAACTTCTTCTGACATTCCTCGACTTTCCAAATACTGAATCGCCTCTGGCTTTGGCTCTATCGGCTTTTCCTGTTTTTTGAATTTCCTGTACTGCTTTTTAGGCTGATAATACTCGTCAACCTCATTCCCAAGGGAAAAATCAAAATCTTTCACAAGCGTTATCATATTCCCTTGCACTCCACAGCTTGCCCGGAAACACTTAAACCTCCCTGTTGTAAGGTTTATGGAAAAAGATTTTATGTTGTCCCTTGTCGGCTTCGGATTGCAGTACGGGCATATCTTAAAGAATAATTCCCCATTCCTTACATTCGTTTCAGCGTGAACATGACGGGCGAAATCGAAAGCGTCCTGCTCTTTAAATTCATATGGGCTATACATTGTCTAACCTCCGCACCTTATTTTTTTTGGAGATTAAAGGTCAACCCATTCATCTCCTATCAATTCTTCATCTTCTACTTGCTCTGAATTTCCACCCCTCTCCACTTGTCTGCTTATGCTATTTCCCCCGTCATATTTCCCAGAACGGACTTTTTGATAATTCCCATCTTTCAAAAACCAGTTGAATGTTATCTTCCATTCAGTTACTTTCCCCTGAAGAAAATCGCTGATTTTTATTCTCTGTATCGTGCTTGTAACATCTTCAATTCCATACTCTTCCACTATGCTTTTAAGGTTTTGATACTGAACGCTTGATATTCCCATTTCTGGAATTGGTTCTATTCCAAATGACGAAAGTTCGTTCCATGCGTCTAAAATTGCTTTCAAACAGTCTGCATCTTCCGCTTTCTCTTGGTTTGTTTTTGGTTTGTTTCGTGGTTTGTTTTTGGTTTGCGGCAATGCAAAAAACTCCGTATTTACAATGAAAACTCTGGTTTGTTTTTGGTTTGTTTCGTGGTTTGTTTTTGGTTTGCCGCAAACCAAAAACA
>CAQBGY010000148.1 GCA_948759685.1 uncultured Eubacterium sp. | reverse complement strand
GTGGTTGATATTTCGCTCGTTTCCGAGCTCAACAGGGTCACGACCCATAATAAAAGAGACCTAACAACAAAATTTAGTAAACTAATTTTTATTGTCACGTCTCTTTATTATGCATTGCTTATTATATGTCGTAGATTTATTTTGCGTAATCTATGGCTCTTGATTCCCTTACTATATTTACTTTAATCTGACCCGGATATTCTAATTCAGTTTCTATCTGCTTAGATATCTCTCTAGCCATCAATACCATATCGGCATCAGTAACTTTTTCCGGAATAACCATAACTCGAACCTCTCTACCTGCCTGAATAGCAAAAGATTTATCAACGCCCTCATATGAGTTTGTAATATCTTCTAACTGTTTTAATCTGTTTGTATATGTTTCTAATGTTTCACGTCTTGCACCTGGTCTTGCCGCTGAAATAGCATCAGAAGCCTGAACAATACATGCAATTAAAGTTTGAGGCTCAACATCACCATGATGTGCCTCAACAGCATTAATAACTGTAGCTGATTCTTTGTACTTTCTACATAAATCAACACCTAACTGTATATGCGTTCCTTCCATTTCATGATCAACAGCTTTACCAATGTCATGTAACAGACCTGCTCTCTTGGCAACTCTCACATCTAAACCTAGTTCCGCTGCTAACAGTCCTGACAAATGCGCTACTTCAATAGAATGTTTTAATGCATTTTGTCCATAACTTGTCCTAAACTTCATCTTACCTAAAAGCTTAATCAGTTCAGGATGAATTCCATGTACACCAACTTCTAATGTTGCAGACTCGCCTTCTTCCTGAATCATGGTCTCAACTTCTTTTTGTGCCTTATGAACCATTTCTTCAATTCTGGTCGGCTGAATACGTCCATCAACTACCAGTTTTTCAAGGGCAATACGTGCCACCTCTCTCCTAATCGGATCAAATCCAGATAAAACAACAGCTTCCGGCGTATCATCGATAATTAAATCAACGCCTGTAAGCGATTCAAGAGTTCTAATATTTCTTCCCTCTCTACCAATTATTCGACCTTTCATTTCATCATTAGGCAATGAAACTACTGAAATTGTTGTTTCAGAAACATGATCTGTTGCACATTTCTGAATTGCATTCACAACTAACTCTTTTGCTTTTTTATTAGCATCTTCTTTAGCCTGATTTTCTAATTCCTTTACCAATTTCGCAGTCTCAATTTTAATTTCTTCTTCAACAGTTTTTAACAAATATTCTTTTGCCTGTTCGGAGGTTAATCCAGAGATTCTTTCAAGTTCCTGTACGCGCTGTTCACTTAAGTTATCTACCTTAATTTTAGCCTGAGCCAATTCCTCTTCTCTGACTTTCAGACTATGCTCTTTCTTATCAAGAGAATCTGACTTTTTCTCTACTGCCTCTTCCTTGTTAAGAACACGTTTCTCATAACGTTGTACTTCAGCTCTACGTTCTTTAATTTCTTTATCAAGCTCATTTTTTGTCTTAAGATTTTCTTCTTTAGCTTCTAAAAGAGCTTCTTTCTTTTTCGTTTCAGCAGTCTTTATAGCATCGTCAATAATTTCACGAGCTTTTCCTTCTGCTGAGCCGATCTTCTTTTCAACAATACCTTTTCTGAAAGCTATTGCTACAAAAGCAGAAATTAAAGCAACTACCAGCGCTACCACAACACATACGATAATCCAAGTAGTATCACTCACAGGAGCACCTCCTTATTTATTTTTCATTGTTCAATACAACATTTATATTTTACTTGATTAATATAGTTATGTCAAGCAAAGCCACTGTTATAAATTTATTTATTTTACAATATGTAGTGTTATTTTAAAACAAAATATCAAAGATATTGTATTAAATATCAAATATAGACAATGCTCTCTTCACATCATGATAAGCATAACCCTTTCCAACCAAATATCTATAAAATCTTTCAATATCCTTTTGATTCGTTAAATCATATCTCCCTTTTCTTTTTTCTATAATTTTGTTTAAAGAATCTTCGTCTGTAAAATCGCTGTTTTCAAAAGCGGAATCAATAATCTCTTTTAACACCCCTTTTGAATACAAATCCTGTGTAATCTGCCTCTTTGATTTAGAATCTGCTTTAAAATCTATATACATAGAAGCATATCTGTAATCATTAATTAAATCATATTCCGTTAAATACTCAATAACTCTGTCAATAATAAATTCCGGATAACAGCCTGCTTTTAACTTATCAACAATTTGCTTTTTTGTTTTATAAGCGTCATCCAGAATATAAAGAGCCCTTTCACGGGCTCTTTTATACAAAATATCAATAATTATCTGATATTGTGTCTCTTCAATATTTACACTTTCTTCTAAGTTAAGTTTTCTTACTTCACTTTTATAGAGCAAAAAATCAATATCATTGTCAAGATAAACGTGCAATCTATTACCTTTTGGTTCTAGTTTCATTACTGTATACATATCATTCCTTCACTGGTGCTGTAATTTCATCTTCATTCTGCTCTTCATCCGGCATATAAAATGCTCTGACTTTTGCATCAACCTCTTCCATAATAGCCGGATTCTCCATAAAATATTTTTTTGCATTTTCACGGCCCTGACCAATTTTATCACCATTGTAAGCATACCATGAACCACTCTTAATCACTACTCCACAGTTTGCTGCCAAGTCAAGAATGTCTCCTTCTTTTGAAATACCTTTACCAAACATTATGTCAAATTCTGCCTCTTTGAATGGCGGTGCCACTTTATTCTTAACTACCTTCACTCTGGCTCTGTTACCTACCATCTCGCCACCTGTCTTGAGTGTCTCTACTCTTCTCACATCAAGTCTTACAGAAGCATAAAACTTTAATGCTCGTCCACCGGTTGTTGTCTCAGGGTTTCCAAACATTACACCAATCTTTTCTCTTAACTGATTGATAAAAACAACAGTACAGCCTGTCTTATTCATTATACCTGTCAGTTTTCGAAGTGCCTGAGACATCAATCTGGCATGCTGTCCCATATGAGAATCTCCCATATCACCATCAATTTCAGCCTTTGGTACTAACGCCGCAACAGAGTCTACGATAATAATATCTACTGCACCAGAACGAACCATCGTCTCTGTAATCTCTAATGCCTGCTCACCATAATCAGGCTGTGAAATATATAAATTATCAATATCTACACCTATTGCCTTTGCATATACCGGATCTAAAGCGTGCTCTGCATCAATAAATCCTGCTACACCGCCTCTCTTTTGTGCCTCAGCAATCATATGTAATGCAACTGTAGTCTTACCACTGGATTCTGGACCATATATCTCCACAACTCTTCCTTTTGGAATACCACCGACACCAAGTGCCAGATCCAGGCTGAGTGAGCCTGTAGGAATTGTCTCAACATTTATTTTATTCGCAGAATCTCCCAGCTTCATAATAGTACCTTTGCCATGCTGTCTTTCAATCTGTGATATTGCTGCATCGAGTGCTTTTAACTTGTCTTCTTTATTCATAATACTTTCCTTTCCGTTCGAACCTATGTTCGTATATTGTTATAATAATATATTCTGTTCTTTGTGTCAACAATTATTTCAATCTATTTTATTATATTATTCACTCATTCAATATGCAACACTTTTTTCTGCATAACAAAGAGTTTTCTTGCGAACTCTCTCGCGAGGCGCGGGTTCGCAAAACAACTACATTTCCTCGCCTCTGCGTTCCTGCGGAGCATTTTTATATAATAGGAAATTTAAAGGAATTTCCTATTATATAAAAAGAAAGTGTCTTAAATAACACTTTCTTTTTTTAATTTATATATTTAATATTTTTTCAATTGCTGCAATTTTTGTACAAACAATTAAAATTTTACTTGCTTCCTTTAATTCTTCCGGTGTTGCATAAGATGGAGCAATTCTGATATTTTTATCTTCCGGATCCTTTCCATATGGGAAAGGTGCTCCCGCTCCTGTCAATACCATGCCGGCATCTTTACACATGCTGACTACTTTTTTTGCACAGCCTTCCATTACATCTAATGAAATAAAATATCCTCCTCTTGGATTCGTCCACTGTCCAATTCCTGTAGGCTTCAATTCCGCTTCAAGCATATCTAACACTGCCTGAAACTTTGGTCTCATTTTCTCTGCATGCTTCATCATATGTTCTTTAATTCCATCAAAATTTTTAAAATATCTTGCATGTCTTAACTGGTTTATCTTATCAAAACCAATTGTCTGAACAGACATCTGCTTCTTTATAAAATCAAGATTTGCTTTTGATGCTGCAATTGCAGCAACACCTGAACCTGAGAATGTAATTTTTGAAGTTGATGCAAACTCATATACAAGATCAGGATTCCCTGCTTTTTCACATTCTTCTATAATATCTAAAATCTGATCCTGATTTTCTTCCCCTTCATATAAATGATGAACTGCATATGCATTATCCCAGAAAATTCTAAATCCCTTTGCTGCCGGTTTTAAATTTGCCAATCTTCTTACAACTTCATCTGAATAAGAAATTCCTGTTGGGTTCGCATATTTAGGAACGCACCAGATTCCTTTGATTGCAGTATCTTCACTTACCAGTTTTTCTACCATATCCATATCTGGTCCGTCTTCCAGAAGCGGTACATTAATCATCTCAATTCCAAAAAACTCTGTAATCGCAAAATGTCTGTCATATCCTGGAACAGGACAAAGCCATTTTACCTTATCTAATTTGTACCATGGCGTAGAACCCATAACACCGTGCGAAAATGATCTTGCAATCGTATCATACATTACATTAAGACTTGCGTTACCATATACAATAACATGTTCAGGATCTGTTCCCATAATATCTGCCATCATTTGCTTTGCCTCGTTCAATCCGTCAAGCACACCATAATTTCTGCAATCTGTACCTGCAGCTGATTTAATTTCTGAACTGCTGTTAAATACATCAAACAGACCCATAGATAAATCCAACTGATCTGTTCCCGGCTTTCCTCTTGACATATCAAGACTGATATCAGCCTCACAAATTTTACTATATTCTTCTTTTAAAGACTCTAATTCCTTTTTAAGTTCTTCTTTTCCCATCTCTCTGTACGCTGACATATTTCTCTCCTCCTAACAAATTAGTTTTTAAGTACTTCGATATTCTTGTATACATATTCAACCATTGAAATTACTGTTAATGCAAGAGATATCCAAATTAAAACCCATCCTATAACATCCAACACTTCATTTTGAAGCGGGAGATTAACAATGAGTACTATTATC
The DNA here is from genome assembly GCA_948759685.1 of uncultured Eubacterium sp. The sequence continues at coordinate 2,276 of CAQBGY010000148.1, read as the reverse complement.
ATAATCATGGAAAAGGCTGTTTTAAACTTGCCCCACCAGCCGGCAGCCAGTACAATACCCTGGTCAGCTGCCAAAATCCTGAATCCACTGATAAATAACTCTCTGCTAATAATAGTAATTACAACCCAAGCCGGTATCATCTTGGGGCTTAAGCATATTAAAGCAGCACTCACTAAAAGTTTATCTGCTAATGGATCCATAAATTTCCCAAAATTTGTAACAAGATTATATTTTCTTGCAATCTTTCCATCTAACAAATCTGTTAAACTTGCAATAATAAAAATTGCAACAGCGATATAATAATTATATGGTACCGCTGTAATAAGCATCATTGCCACAAAAGCCGGTATACAAATCACTCTGAATATTGTAAGTTGATTCGGTATATTCATATTTCCTCCTAACTAGCTGCTTATCTCGCCAATCAAATCATAATCATTTGTTCCGGTAACTACCACTTTAACAAAATCACCAGTCATAAGTTCTTTATCTGTAATAATAAATATATTGCTGTCTACTCCCGGACAATCCATATATGTCCGTGCCATATATGCATGTTCACCGGATATTCTGCCTTCTATCATTGCAACATATGTTTTTCCAATATAGTTTTCTGATAAATCAAAGACAATCTCCTGTTGGAGTTCCATAATTTCATTTCTTCTGGAATTCTTAATATCTTCATCAATTTGATTTTCCATATTTGCAGCTGGAGTATTTTCCTCTGGAGAATATGTAAAAACCCCTAATCTCTCAAATTCCATCTCATTGACAAAATTCATCAATATCTCATGGTCCTCTGCAGTCTCTCCCGGAAAACCGGTTATTAAAGTCGTTCTGAGAACAATATCAGGAATTCGTTCTCTTAACTTGTTTATAATTTCCCTTAACTGTTCATTGGATGTTCTCCTGCCCATGCGCTTTAGTATATTATCGCTGGCATGTTGAATCGGAATATCCAGATAATGACAGATTTTCTTTTCCTCTGCTATAGTGTCAATTAATTCATCATAGATTTCTTCAGGATAACAATATAACACACGAATCCAGCATATACCACCTATTTTCGCTAATTCCTTCAGTAGAAGATGTAAAGATTTTTTACCATAAATATCTTTGCCATACATTGTAGTTTCCTGAGCTACCAATATCAACTCTTTTACACCACGTTCTGCCAAATCTTTGGCTTCTTTAATAAGAGTTTCCATTTTTATACTTCGGAAATTTCCTCTTATTTTAGGTATTATGCAATAAGTACAATGTTTGTCACAACCTTCTGCTATTTTTAAATACGCAAAACTGCCTATCGTAGAAAGATTTCTTGGTGCATCTACACCGGATAATTTATCAATATCATTGATAATCTGTATATTATGATGATTTATAAAGTAGTCATCCAGTGCCTCCGCAATACTGTCTATGGCGGTTGTTCCGATACAGATGTCAATTTCCGGTATTTCATCTTTAATTTCGTCGTGATATCTTTGTGCCAGACATCCCGCCAGAACCAGCACCTGACACTTGCCTTCTTCTTTATACCTCGCCATCTCGAAAATCGTATTAATACTTTCCTCTTTGGCGTCATGTATAAAACAACAGCTGTTAATCACAATAACTTCAGCTTCTCTTTCATCATCTGTGAACTCATATCCTGCATTTGACAAAATACCGGACATATGTTCCGAATCTACTAAATTTTTATCGCATCCTAATGAAATAAAAAGTACTTTCAAAATTTCTCCCTAAATTCTCTCTTATAAAACATAAGAAAAAAGTGCCGACAGACACTTTATTCTTCTTCATCTCCTAAAATCCTTATTTTAGATTCACACAGTTCATCTACTGCAACAGATAGAGGCTTCATTCCTTCTGTGTTCTTTTTTACCAAAGGCTCCTCTCCTGCAATAATCTGTCTTGCTCTCTTTGACGTAGCCATAACAATAGAATATCTGCTCTGTACAACCGGCTGTTCACCGTCTTCTACCTCACTGTTAGCTACTGCCATTAAATCTGAATATGATGGATGTAACATTACTTATCTCCTTTCGCGAACATTAATACTTCGCTTTTAATTTGATTTACAAAATCCATATCTAAAGACTGTGGATTGTTGTTTTTTATATTTTCAATGTGCTGTGCACATTTTTCAACCTCGTCATTTAGTACATAGTAATCGTACTTCTCAATATTGTCTGTCTCTTCTGCCGCTTTTTTTAATCTTTCATTAATCACGTCTTCTGTCTCTGTCTGACGTCCTATCAGTCTAGATCGAAGAG